>JAPOSJ010000054.1:5096-14181 GCA_026709745.1 Candidatus Dadabacteria bacterium
GCCGTGCTGAGAGCCGTCCTTGCCTTAGTAGTGTTTGGTGTTGTAAAGGGTTGCTCCCTCTTTTTCGTTAACCCCTATGACGACGCATGCCCCGGCACGCTTTGCCGCGTTTCCTATTCTTTTAGTATCTTCTCCAGGGATCTCGACCGAGTTTGTGTGAAGCTCGACATGGGCATCCATGGTGAGCTTCTTCTCGGCTCCGAACCCGAGGTCTTTGGGCCAGTATGGATAAGTCGGGATGAAGGCCTCAGGAAAAACCACGAGCTCGGCTCCGTTTTCCGCAGCCTCCTTTATAAGTCTTAAGACTTTATCAACCGTACCTTTCCTGTCGAGGAAAACCGGGGCGGACTGCACGGTTGCCGCCGTAAAGGACTTTACGCTGCTCATAATCGGTTATTATACAGCGAACTCTAGGAAGAAGCAGACCTGATTATGGATTTCTTCGGTCCCAGATCAGAGTGTGAACTAATTAACTGGCAAGCATACTTCATCTAACTCTACAGCCAATATAGACCAAACTTCTTCCTCTTCCAAAAGTGTCTCCATAAAGATCATTTCCTTCTTCAGTTCCCACCCTATCTAAAGACAGATCGTAGGCTAACAAGTTTCTGACGGATTCTTCTAAATTACTACCGGAAACATGTAACCTGCTATCTAAAGCGAACTCATAAACTACTTGTTCCCATATCTGCTCATCGGTCAAATTATCGAAAGCGTTAGAGAAACAGGCTTCCCTGATTCTGCTTACAAACTCAGTTCTGGCCGATTCCACAGTCAGTGCATCTATAACTATTTCCACCATTTCCTCCGGTACTAAATATGCATCGTCTGGTGTAGAGTTGAATTGTGTGAACTCTGTGGGTATTTCTATTTTTTTAAAGTCAGGGGAATTTACTGAACCCGTAGAATTTTCATCTCCTCCACCCTCTCTGCTCGACTCCGACAGTGATTCGGAATTTACTAAACCCGTAGGATTTCCATCTTCTCCACCACAACCAGCTACAAAAACAAGTACAATAAATAGAGCTATAACTCTTTTCATTTTAAACTCCTCTAATCTGTTCCAAGAATGTTCACAGAAACTGTGCCCCACAGTTTTCAATTTTTGTGTATAGGTCCTTTTTTTTATGCTGTCTGTGTTTCATGGTCAGAGTAGACCAGAGTTACGTGATCCGACTCGATTTTTCTGCGGAATCTCTCAGGTACGTCATCCCACACAAAAAGATCCACGCGAAACGGGAGATCGCTTTCCTCAAAAGCTTCCCGAAGATCTCCGACCTGCCTTCGCTGCCCGCTTAGGGCGAATACCACCATGTCTAAGTCAGAATTTTTCTGTGCCGTGAATCTCGCGCGGGAACCGTATACCCAGACACGGGTGTTCGGAAGGTGCTTTTCAAGCAGATCAAGAAGGATGCGGTGATGATCAGAAGAGATGTCAATAGATTTTACCGGTTCCATGATTTCCTGCTCATTGTTTCATAAATATCTACTGCATCGTCAATAAAGTCGCTTACAATTCCAAGACACCTTCTTGCTTTTCCCTCATCATAATCATGGCTCGTATTGATACGGCTGTTCGCGTAATCAATCCATTTTTCGATAGGCGAGGAAAGAATGTTGTTCTCAAAAGCCAGTCTGAAAACAGGTTTCGGGCTGTTCGGGGCATTCGCGACCCCAAGCTCCTCTGTGAGATAGCGTCTCAGCACCTTCCATAGACAGTCGTAACAGATTTCAAATCTGTGTATAACTGACTCAGCCACAGCTTCCCGCATTATTGAATCTAGGCGAAGGTTATCTGTGCCTTGATAATTTACGTACTGCTCCTGGAGTCTCTTGAGGGAACTTCTGAATTTGTCATATTCAATCATGAAGATGTTCTTTTATTGAGGAGTTTTATCTTTTTCCTGAATTCTCCCGCGTTTTTTCTGTCGAGGAAAACTGGGGTGGCCTGCACGGTTGCCTCCGTAAAGGATTTTACGCCACTCATAATGGGTTATTATATAATATAGAGTTAAAAAATCAGGGTTTCTAACCCGAAGCAAGGGGGTAAAAATGGGAAGACTTACTGGAAAAAAGGCCTTCATAACGGGCGGGGGAGAAGGAATAGGAAAGGCCACGGCACTTCTGTTCTCAAAGGAAGGGGCAGATGTGGGAATAATGTCGAGAACCGCAGCCAGGCTTGATGAGGTAGTGGCCGAGAACCAGGGTCCCGGGAAAATAAGTGCCTACCCCGGGGATGTTTCGAAGGAAGAAGACGTAAAGAGGGTCGTGGAGGCATTCTACACGGATTTTGGAAGGATCGACATACTGTTTAACAACGCCGGGATTTTCGAAGGCGGAACGGTTGTCACCACCACGGATGATGTGTGGGAGAGAACAATCAATATAAACGTGAAAGGGGTTTTTCTCGTAAGCAAATATGTGATTCCCCTCATGGCCAAGCACGGCGGAGGATCAGTGATAAACAACTCAAGCGTGCTGGGCATCGTTGGGATGGAGGGCTGCGTTGCGTATAACGCATCCAAGGGGGCGGTCAGGCAGATAACCAGAAGCATGGCCATTGATCACGCAAAGGAAAATATAAGGACAAATTCCGTCTGTCCCGGCTACATAAAGACCAAGATGGATCCCGAATTCATGGGAAACCCTCCGGACGCCGAGGAGCAGCTTGACGCCATAGCGGCTGAGATGATTCCTCTTGTGAGAAGGGCCGAGGCGGAGGAAGTTGCCCACTCAGTACTTTACCTGGCTTCGGACGAGGCACGGTACGTGACAGGTTCTGACCTGGTTATAGACGGAGGCTGGACCACGCTTTAGCTGTAGTTTTCCCCAAGAACTAGGTGTCAAACGGCCTGATTTTTAAGGTTGTCGCCTGGATACGGAGAAGGTTCTTTCAGAAAGAGAATATGGGTTCTTTTATATTTTCAAGCTGTCCGAACTTGTCTTAAGTTTAAGTCGTTATACATAACACAGAGAATAACCCAGTGACTCTATATATTAAAGGATACAAGGAGGATTTCACATGGAAGTTTTTGAAGCTATGGGCACCAGGAGAAGTTTCCGGTTCTACAAGCCCTGGAAAGAAGTTGAGGACTGGAAGATACAGAAAATGCTTCAGGCAGCGCGTTATTCCTCTTGCCAAGGTAACTGCAATTCCACTGAGGCGATAGTCATAGATAAAAAGACCTATCCTCCAGAGAAATTCGAACAGATAGTGGAGTGCGCTTCCACTTTTAACGAGATACACGTGCGCCAGGCTCCGATTATTGTGGCGTGGCTTATAAATATGGATGCCTGGTACAAGGAGCTTATCCAGACTTTCCAGGTTCTGTTTCCCGCAAGGGCCATAACCGCGGCCCACGGCTGGACCTACAAGATACTGACCGAGAACACCTATCCGAGGCTCATGAGCTTTCCCAAGGACAGGGCCGAGGACCTGCTCAGGATCGAGGCTGGCCAGGCCATTGCCAACGCCATGCTGGCGGCAACTGACATGGGACTTGGTTGCTGTCTTGTCGCCACGGGGAGAAAACCTGCAGAGTTCCCCAAAGTGCTAGGGACTCCAGAGAACATAGTTCCCATCTGGCTTATGACTGTGGGATACCCGGCCGAAGATCCTGGGCAGAGACCGAGGAAGAGGTTTGACAGGCTCTATCACCATAATGAGTATGGAACCCCACTTGCCGAGGATCAGGATGTGCGGGAGGAACTTGAGGAGCAGAAGCTCATACAGCCCATGGATCCGCTTCCCGGAAGAGAGGAGGAGTTAAAGCATATATGCAGGATGTTTGGTTTCTCAGAAGACATGCCCGATATGCCGAAGGAAAGAATTCTTGAGATGTATGAGGAGGACTCTCCCTATTACGGAGAGCTACCCCCGGGTCTTGAGAAAAGGGGAGTCTGAGAAAAACAGATAAGGTCCTGTCGAGAATAGAAGGGGGTACAGCATTGGATTATCTATGCGATGTGTCCGTACTTTGAACAGTATCTGCCTACTTCCGGTGAGTCTGTGCAATCTCTTAGCTTATCTGCATCCGCACCCAGTGAGTGGCCAGCTGTACCCCAGTCGATATTCTCCAGTGTCCTGTACGGCCACACTATTAATGAAGCTTTTAGGTTGGTATCGGGAAAAAAGCGAATTGTAAAAGGATCAGCCGTTGTTTCTTGTCGAGAACAGCCGCACTGTGAAACGTTCGTTTTCTTCAATTAATTCGGGGACGGAACCATTGTGCTCCTTCATTCCCTTTATGATTTTCCTAGGTATGCCCATACCCATATGCTCCAAGTATCCGTAGTCGCGCATAAAATCTTTAAGAAGATCGTTTCTGGCGGCTCGGACTCCTAGGCGCGTGCGTTCCGGTGTTATACCGTTTGGGAGCTTTCCAGGTGAAATTACTTCTAGGCGGTTTTCGTAGACCGCCAGTTCAATATCTGTGCCCGAAAGAAGATAATCCCTGTGAATCAACGCATTTACTATAGTTTCCCTGATAACTTCTTCTGGATATGTCGGAGTATCCACGCGCCGAGCGCCGTCTTTTAGACGTGAATGCACAGGCGTGTTCCGCCGGACAAAATATACTGCCTGCTCTACCAATCCGGCCTCCATGAGATTTCCGTTCTGGTCTATAAGCGGCGTCATAGCTCCGTGCAGCTGACTTCGCTCTTTTGCCTCGTAGTCTTTTTCCGTTCCTGAATAAGCGACAGCGTCAATTCCGGCCTGGGGCAGGTATCTGTTCGGAGTGATTCCGAATAACAGGATGCCAGCGATGGTTACTCCATCTTCAGTGATTATATCGGTGTTTATCAGAAGATTCCGCCATCCCGTGTCGTCACTGTCATCAGGAGTATTTTGTTGCCGAACATGTTCAAAGTAGTTTTTTAGGCGACGATGATCCAGATCTTTTATAGTTGTACCGGAAACAGGGCTCATTTCCGCACGTATCAGGCCTCGTTGCTGAAACAGGCGGCCAAGCTCCTGGGGGTCTGTTTCCCGGCTTTGAGTTCCGACGCGGATGTAGTAGGTGTGTTTGTTGTTATGCCACTGACTATAGACGTATCCACCCCGCGGAACTCTTACAACAGCAACATCCTTGCCGGATTGTATATCTTTGATTATTTCAAAAAACGGAATTATTCCGGGGCGGATTTTGTCTCTGCACGCATTCATTACCCATTGTTCAACATGGTCCCGCGTAATACCCTTGATGCTTCCATCATCATCCACGCCGAGAAGAACCAACCCGCCGTCAAGATTCGAAAAAGCGACAAGTTCCTTGGCAAGACTATAATTTTCCAGAGTATCACGTTTGAACTCAACGCCTGAATTCTCGCCGTTGGCTATGATCTCCAGAAGTTCTGTTCTGGTCATCACAATCAGTGGATTATGTATTTAACTTGACGTTGCATACACAATTCCCGTTTTTCCTCTCGCATTGTAACTGCTATCCGTAAACCATCTCTACTTCTTATACTCGCACTTGCAGAGATTCTGCCTTATGTGGGCCACAACGTTTTCTATGTCTTCGGGACTCACTACCCCTGCCCAGGGAGGCATGGCCGGGGATTTTCCAACCGCGGCCCCGCCGTTTGCTATAACATTAACTAGGTACTCGTCCGTATAGCCTTCAAGTAAGGCGGCACTTGAGAGATCCCTCGGTTTGGGATCAAGAGCTGCAGCGCCGACTCCGTCGCCAAGCCCCGTCGGGCCGTGGCAGAGGGCGCAGTAGGTGCCATAGACTTCCTTGCCCTTCGCGCTGTCGGCGGCCTGGGATAGTCGGGGCGCCTGAAAAAGAGCAAAGGAAAAAACGATTGTTGCCAGCAGAATTGCATTTTTCATTTTCTTGACCTCACTGGGGGAGAGTTGATTCGGGAAAAAAGCGTCCCTCAACTTTTGAGTATATCTTTTTTCCCTTTATAATCAAACAGTTAAGCAAAGCCCTGCGTGGGCATATCAAAGCAGGGAGCAAAGATCAAATGGTGGAGATAAAATACTGCACACTCTGCGGCTGGCTTCCGCGTTCTGCATGGATGGCGCAGGAGCTTCTCGGAACTTTCGGGGAGGCAATCGGCGGTGTGTCGATTGTTCCCTCGGGCGGAGGAGTTTTCGAGGTGCGAGCAGAAGGACAGATTGTGTGGTCGCGCAAGGAGATGGGAAGATTCCCCGACATAGCGGAGCTTAAGTGTGCGGTGCGCGATGCCGTATGTCCCGAAATGGACCTCGGCCACGTGGATTCACCCTGAGGGGCGGGTACGGGTGGGCGCTAGGATACTTTTGACAACTGGGCCGGGCGCGTGTAAATACCTGCCTTTACGGAAAAAAGAGGTTTAAAAATGTCAGACAGCTACATAAACATATTTGACACAACGCTTCGCGACGGCGAGCAGGCCCCGGGCTGTAGTATGACCTCAGAGGAGAAGCTTCGGGTTGCCTATCAGCTCGAGCGTCTTGGGGTGGACATAATAGAGGCCGGGTTTCCCATATCTTCAGAGGAGGATTTTGAGTCTGTTAAGAAAATAGCGCAGAAAATAAAGGGCTGCCAGATAGCCGGGCTCTGCAGGGCAAACAGAAAAGACATAGACCGCGGCTGGGAAGCCGTTTGTTACTCAGAGAGCCCGAGGATCCACACGTTCATCGCCACCTCTGAGATACACCTCAAGCACAAACTCAGAAAAACCAGGGACCAGGTCCTTGAAATGATAAGCGGCGCGGTAAAGCACGCACGGGGCTACACCGACAACGTCGAGTTCTCCTGCGAGGACGCTACCCGCACGGACATTCAGTATCTCTGCTCCGCGGTTGACGTGGCTGTACGCTCGGGAGCCACCACAATCAATATCCCGGATACGGTCGGGTACACGATCCCAGAGGAGTTTGCCTACATAATTCATACACTTATAAAGAATGTTCCGAACCTCGACGACGTGATTCTTAGCGTCCACTGCCACAATGATCTCGGCCTCGCCGTGGCGAATTCCCACGCGGCGATAAACGAGGGTGCAAGGCAGGTTGAGTGCACGGTTAACGGCCTTGGTGAGAGAGCCGGTAACGCTTCACTTGAGGAAATAGTGATGGGACTCAGTGTAAGAAGCGACAAGAAGCCTTATAGCTTCGGGATAAATACAGCGCAGATATATCCCGCAAGCAGGCTTGTCTCTCAGGTAACGGGAGTCAATGTGCAGCCGAACAAGGCCATAGTCGGGGCAAACGCCTTTGCGCATGAGGCGGGTATACATCAGGACGGTGTGCTGAAGGAAAGCATAACCTATGAGATAATGACCCCGCAGGAAGTGGGGATACCCTCTAACCAGATAGTGCTGGGCAAGCACTCGGGACGCCACGCGTTTCGCGATCGCCTCGAGGAGTACGGATATGTTCTTGAGCCCGAGGCTTTTGAGAATGCGTTTACGAAGTTCAAGGCCCTTGCTGATAAGAAGAAATATGTTTTTGATGAGGATATAGAGGCTCTTATAAACCAGGAATTTCTGCGCTCTTCTGATTATTACGAGTTCACTGCCGCGAGCTACTCGGGCGGGACGGACTCTTCTCCCGATGCAAGCGTCACGATCCTTGCTGGCGGGGAAGAGGTGTCGGTCCGTGAGATGGGCTCGGGGCCTGTTGATGCGATTTTTAAGGCGGTCAAGAAAGCAGCGGGGCTTGATCCGAGGCTTGAGAATTTTTCCGTATCGTCCATAACCGGGGGAACCGATGCTCAGGGAGAGGTTACGGTCAGGATATCTGATGACGGTGTGATATCGCAGGGACAAGGGGTCGACACGGATATTTCGATAGCGAGTGCCAAAGCTTTTGTGAGCGCGCTTAACAGGCTTCGCTGGAGAAAAGAACATCCGCGCCGGGGCTCTGAGCTTAAGGGAATTTAGGGCTGTTACTTACCCTTTGCATTCTCAGGGAATTGTCAGCTGGATAACCATACACTTCTTTGTAACCGAGGGTTCTGACTGGATTCAACCGGGTGGTAATTGAGTTCGGAGCGAAGTGCCGGGATGTCTGAATTCTCAGTTGGTTTTCTGTTTTTTGTTGCACTCGGTTGAATTCCAGACTTAGTTGCTGTTCAGACCAGAAATAGGGATTATTTCCTTTCCCGAACAGTCGCTTCTCAAGGCGATTATATTTAATCCAAGTTTAAAAAAAATGTGTTGACACCTCAGAGTGTTCTGGTGTAGAGTAGTAAACGATGGTGTTAAGTTTTACTCTCAAGTACTGAAACAATTCATGAGGAGGTAAGTGAACAAGATGTTTAATTTCAAGGGAATTCCCTATAAAAGGTCTGGGCACGCTGGGGGCAGGAGCGTGTCCATGATCGGCATGTTGGTGCTTCTTATGGCCGCGTTGCTGGTTCTTCCGTCGTGCTTTGACGACGATGATGAGACAGTGACAGAGACGGTTACAGAGACAGTGACAGAAACTGTTACAGAAACAGTGGAGTTAGAGCCGGAGCCTGTTTATGACGAGATAGGTATGCTGGAAGAGGGCGAATGCTATGAAGATGGTGACCGTGACGGAATGATAGCTGGTACCGAAATGGGCGATTGTATCCATGGCCAGGAAGGTGACGACTCTATCAAAGGTATGGGTGGTGATGACAAGCTTGACGGTGGACCCGGTAACGACACGCTTGACGGTGGAGCTGGCGATGATGAACTTACAGGCGGCAGCGGCGACAACACGCTTGACGGTGGTGAAGGTACCGACATTGCAATCTACAAGGATGCTCAGAGAGTAGCGGCCAATCTAGGCAATGGGATGGCCAGAGTTCGGCACTCCGACCCTGAAATGGTAGACGAACTTGTAGAGATGGGAGATAGCGGACTAGGTACGGATACCTTGATGAATATTGAGAACGTCAAGGGCAGCATGAGGGGAGCAGACATAATAAACGGCGACGGCAATGCAAACTTGCTTAAAGGTCTTGATCAAGCCGATACGATTAATGGCCACGGAGGCGACGACACGATTCTTCCCAACCGTCCTGCGGAGAATGATGAAGAGAACGTGGCCAGTGGGACCGAACCAGAAATAGATGGCATTGATGTGGTAGACGGGGGCGAAGGAAGCGACACCATAAGC
>JAPOSJ010000100.1 GCA_026709745.1 Candidatus Dadabacteria bacterium
ACCGCGGCCGGATCACCGGGTCCGTTTGAGAGAAAAATCCCGTCGGGGTCAAAATCCAGTATGTCCTTAGAGTCTGTTTTCGATGGAAAAACCGTCGCTTCGCATCCAAGGTCGTTAAGCTCCCTGAGTATGTTTCTCTTTATTCCGAAATCGTAGACGGCGACTTTGAATTTTCTCGAGGGTTCAGAATTCCTGTCTTGGCTGTGGCGCCACTTTCCCGTTCCCTCATCCCACGCGTAAGGATTCGCGCAACTTACTCCTGTTACAAGGTCACGTCCGATTATTCCCGGCGAGGAGTTGACTTTCCCGGCAAGAGCTTCAGGGATTTTATCTACAGTTGATATAATCCCTTTTATGGCTCCGCCGATCCGTATGATCCTTGTAAGTTCTCTGGTGTCGATTCCCTGTATACCGGGTATCCCATGTCTTGAGAGAAAACTGTCAAGGCTCTCTTTTGATCTCCAGTTGCTTGGGTGATCCCAGTATTCCTTTACTACAAAACCGCTTAAGTGAGGTTTTTCTGATTCGAAATCCTCGGGGTTGATTCCGTAATTGCCTATTTCGGGGTAGGTCATTACTATGATCTGACCGTTGTAAGAGGGATCCGTAAGTATTTCCTGATAACCCGTTAGGGATGTATTGAAGACAACTTCGCCTGTTGCTTCTCCCCGGGCTCCGAAGCTTTCGCCTTCAAATACTTTTCCATCTTCAAGCACTAGGTAAGCTTTCATTGTTCGGGAGGTTAAAATATATACGCCTGTGGTAATGTCAAATCTGTATTCTTGGTTAAGCCCTATACTTTGACTCCCGAGGTGCTTTAGCAACAGATTCGGTTTATTTCAATTAGGAAATTCTGTTGTATTATTTCCTGTCTTAAGGAGGAATTGCGTCTAGGTATTCTCTATTGTTATTGTGGCGCGAAAAATGCTAATATGAACTGGGATTTGACTTCTTATTTCCCTGAATTTAAGGGAGTTGAATATAAAAATTTCAAAGAAAATCTATCTTCTGGTATAAAAAATCTTGATGAGAAAGCATCGTCTTCTGACCCTCTTTACCGAGAAAACCTTGTGTTCTGGAAAGATATTTTTCTGGAAACAGAGAGGCTGATAAGCCAATATTCCCATATACGTTCCTATGTGGGATGTCTCAGTGCTTCGGATTCAAGAAGAGAAGATTACCTGCAAGAAGAAGCCGCAATTTCTCTTCTCGGTTCGGAGCTTGAGAAGCTTGAAGTTCAGCTTCAAAGAGCACTTCGGGATGCCGAAGAGAATCTGTTATCCGAGTTTGTATCATTCCCCGATATAGAGTCAGCTTCATATTATGTGAGGCGCGTCTGGCAAAATTCCCGGTTCACAATGTCCGCTCCAAAGGAAATTCTTGCCTCAGAACTGGGAGTTGATGGAATAAGTGCCTGGGGAAGAATCTATGATACTGTATCTTCCAAGATGACGTTTGAGATGGTTTATCCAGACGGAACAAAAAAAAGACTTCCGATGTCCCAGAGAAGATCGCTTATGGAAAGCCCAGACAGGGAGATAAGAAAAGCCGCTTTTTCCGGGGGCAATAAGGCTTGGGAAGATTTTGAAGATGTAGCCGCCGGCGCCATAAATGCCATATCGGGAACTAGGTACACCCTTTACAGGCATAGGGGAATCGATCATTTTCTCGACGTGGCGCTCTTTTACGCGGCGATATCGAGACAGACTCTGGATTCCATGATGGAGGCAATACGGGAAACGGTCGAACTTCCAAGGAACATTCTTAGGCTCAAGGCCAGGACGCTGGGACTCGACGGGGTGTCGTGGTACGATCTGGGAGCTCCGATGAATCTTGGCAAAACCGGCACGGTTGACTGGAGCGGAGCGAAATCCATGGTTTCTGATTCTTTTTCGATTGCCTATTCACGCCTGGGCAGTTTTTTTGACCATATATGCGGAAGTGATTGGATAGACTGGGAAGTAAGGGAAGGAAAAAGACCAGGAGGATTTTGCACAGGTTCTCTTCTCACCGGGGAATCAAGGATATTCATGACCTATAACGGCGGGGTGGGTGCTATACTTACACTTGCTCATGAGGCGGGCCATGCCTTTCATTCTCACGTGATGAGGGAACTTCGTCCCTATGCGCAGTTCTACCCGATGACGCTTGCCGAAACCGCTTCGACCTTCGGAGAAATGCTGCTTGCCGAGGGACTGCTGCGGGACCCCTCAACGAGCGTTGAGGACAAGGTGCTTGTGAGGGACGCAGAAGTAAACCATGGGGCCATATATCTTCTGGACATCCCAGTGCGGTATGAGTTCGAAAAAAAGCTCTATGAAAGGCGTGCTGAAGGAGAGCTGACCGTAAGCGAGCTTAAGGAACTTATGATCTGTACCCAGAAAGAGGTTTTCGGAGAGGTGCTTATGGACTGTGACCCGTTTTTCTGGGCTTCAAAGCTTCATTTTTACATAACGGGCGTCAGTTTCTATAACTTCCCTTACACCTTTGGTTACCTGCTGAGCAGGGCGCTTTTCGAGAAATTCAGGCAACATGGGGAGGAGTTTATTCCGGTTTACGAAGAGTTTCTCACCCTCACCGGTTCTGACGATGCGGAAGGGGCGGTGAAAAGGTCAATAGGGGATGATATAACGAGTAAAGATTTCTGGAAAGAGGCGATTTTTACCCTCTCGCAACCGCTTGAGGAGCTAAAAGAACTTCTTCCCTCGGTTGCTACATGAGATTTCCGATAACTCTCTCCACGGGGGAGAGTGACTTAATCAGTATATCAACTACTATGCCCAGCATTATGAGAAGCATATAGATTATTGACGCTGAGAAGGCCTTTCCGTAGCCACGGTTGGCAAAAACGCTTCTTACCACTAAGTAGTTAAAGTATATCCCCGATACTGCCGCGAAAGCCACAAAGTATACGGTGTTTATTCCCGTGAGCCATAGCATGAAAGTCAGGGGTATGAGGGACAGGGAGTATGTAAGTATCAGTATGTTAGTGTACTTTGTGCCCAGAGCTACGGGAAGAACATTTATCCCTGCTTTTTCATAATCATTTCTGTATTTCTGTGCGAGCACCCAGAAATGGGGAGGCTGCCAGAGCATCATGAATATGAATACTATCATCGCGTCGAGTTGCGGGGTGGGTTTTATAGCTGTGTAGCCTACAAGCACGGGAAGTGCACCGGGAATTCCCCCCAGAACGGTACCGAAAGGCGAGGTTCTTTTAAGGAAAAGGGTATAAATCAGTGTGTAGCTCAGAATTGCCAGGAGAATAAGCGCCGCATTTACATAATTGAAATAATAAAGTGAGATTAAGAGAGCTGCGGTCATCATGAGTATTGAGGTTACCCACGCGTTTCGGTCTCCTAGAACCCTCAGGGCCTCGACCCTTTTGTTAAGACGAGTCATCTGCTTGTCGATCTGCTTGTCGAGCAGGTTATTCAGGATTGCCGCTCCACCTGCGCTAAGAAGAAGAGAGATGACACATAGAAAAATCGTCTGCAAAGAGGGAAGGGCACGGTTGGCCACAACCATTCCCGCAAGACCAGTAAACGCCACGCTCATTATTATTCCGGGCTTGGAGAGAATAACGGCGGAAACCGCCATGTTGCCCACTGACTTTTTCTGTACTTCGCTCATTACTAGGAAGTTTTTTCTGCAACCGTGTCCTTACTTATATACCCGAACCAAGTGAGAAGGCAGAGGGAAAATATTAGAAGACCGATTGCGAGATGAATGGCGGTGACATAAAAGAGAAGCTTTGAGGTTACTACTATGATTCCAAGTCCTATCTGAAGAAAGAGCAGGGCAACTGCCCAAGACATGTTTTTTCGAGCATTCCTGAGCCTTTCGGATTTTATGGAGAGAATCAACACGAAGATAAATACTAACGTGAGCAGATAAGCGACTGTCCTATGCGTAAAGTGAGCCAGCACTTTGCCCGAGAGTTCGGGCGGAATCCAATAGCCTAGACACGTGGGAAAATCAGGGCACGCAAGCCCCGCTCCGAGGTGTCTTACATAAGCTCCAAGAGAAGCCTGAATAAATACGAGTAGAGAAAGTGTGAAGAAGATTCTAGCCGGACCCGAGAAGCGGAAATCAGGCTTTCTTCGTACGCCATCGAAATACACCATATACAAGGTAATTGAAAAAATTACCATGGCGTTTGTGAAGTGGATTGTGGTCAGGTTCACGGGAAGTTTGGCAAGAACCACTATTCCCCCGAGCACTATCTGAAACAGAAGAAGCACACCTACTAGCAGCGGAAGTATTCTGTAATTCTTTTTGTAGGCACGGAATCTTCTGTAACAGAGGATAAAAAGCACTATTGATGTTATGCCGCCTATTACTCGGTGGGAGAATTCAACGTATATGTCCCACCTGAACGGTGGAATCACTTCCCCATGACAAAGCGGCCAGTCAGGACAAGCAAGTCCGGCCTTGAGCCCCGATACTGCGTTTCCCCATATAAGAAGTATGAACAGAAGGCCTAAAGCGGTTTTTGCGAGCATTTCCTTTCTTTACGGCTATCTTATTACCGGTACCCTTGTGAAGGTTTCTATTATGGTGAAACCGATGAGAAGGAAAAGCAGGAAAAGAGGATATAGAGCGTATATCCACGTGAGCTTGTCTTCAAATTTAAGATGCATGAAATACAATGCTACAATTCCCGCTTTTATAGAAGCTATTATCATTGCGACGACAATATTCATATCGCCGAAATCAAACTTTGTGATGTAAACAGTAACCGCCGTCAAGACGAAAAGCGTAAGACATACCGCACCATATACCCGCAGGCCTGTATGATGTTCTTCACTATGATCGTGTGTGCTCATTTTCTCTCTCCGTTTATCCTATTAGGTACAGAAGCGGGAACAGGTATATCCAGATAAGGTCAACCAAGTGCCAGTAAAGCCCTCCCACCTCAACCGGGGTGTATCTGTTTCCTTCTTTGAATCTTCCCTGCTTGGCCATTATGATCAGAGCTAAGATTATGCCCATTCCAAGAAATACGTGGAGCATATGAAGTCCGGTCATCATGAAATACAGGGCGAAGAATATGTTCGTATCGGGAAATATGTCGTGGTGAAATTTCGCGCTGTATTCAAAGTACTTATTCACTCCGAATGCGGCGGCGCATATAAAGGTTACACCAAGCAGTATCATCAGCCATTTCCTGTTTCTTTTCTGTGCGGCCGATACCGCCATAGCCATGGTAAAACTGCTGAATATAAGAACTATGGTGTTTATAGTGCCCAGAGAGATGTCCAGTTTTTTGTGGGATTCATAAAAGAGATCTGGGTACTTAGCCCTGAAAAGCGCATACGCCGCGAAAAGTCCCCCGAAAAGAAGTATTTCCGTTCCGAGGAAAAGCCACATACCGAACTTAGCCGCATTGTGCGTTACTGTTTCTCCGAGTCCGTGACCGTGCGCGTGGCTTTCGGCATGTTGTGCTGTGGTACTCATTTTTTTGCGTTAGCCTCCGATCTATTTTTTCCGTAAGAATAGGTCCAGTCAGTTACAGTCGGTATTTTATCAAAATTCTCATGCGGGGGTGGGGAAGGAACCTGCCACTCAAGAGAGAGGGATCCGTAGGGGTTTGATGATTTGGGGTAATTACTTTTTTTCATAAGAGGCAGAAGCAGGTTCACGGTCATTATCAGAATACCGAGTCCGAGTATCCATGATCCATAGGTTGAGATGGCATGATAGGATATGTACTCGGCTGGATAGGTAGCGTACCTTCTGGGCATTCCCTGAAAACCCATGAAAAACTGCGGGAAAAATGTTACGTTGAATCCTACAAACACCAGGAACCACGCAGCTTTTGCAGTCAGCTCATTAAATACCTTTCCGAACCATTTTTGGTACCAGAAGTGGAGGCCTCCAAAAAATCCCATTACCGTTCCTCCTATCATGACGTAGTGCATGTGAGCTACTATGAAGTACGTGTCGTGCAGATGTACGTCAATGGCCAGAGCTCCTAGGTAAACCCCTGTCAGTCCTCCGATCGTGAAAAGCACTATGAATGACAGTGCATACAGCATTGAAGAGTGGAACTCTATCGATCCCTTATACAAAGTTGCGATCCAGTTAAATACCTTTATCGCGGTCGGTATTGCCACAAGCATTGTCAGAAAGGAGAATATCGCCGCCGCCGTTTCTGATATGCCACTTACGAACATGTGGTGCATCCAGACAAAGAAGCTTATTATTGCTATTGCGAAGCTTGAATAAGCGATTGCCTTGTATCCGAAAATAGGTTTTCTTGCGAAAACGGGGATTATCTCGGAGATGATTCCGAAGGCTGGAATAATCATTATGTAGACGGCAGGATGTGAGTAGAACCAGAAGAAATTCTGGAACAGTATGGGATCCCCTCCCTTGGCGGGATCAAAAAACCCTATGTCAAATGCTCTCTCCGCTATAAGCAGAAGAAGAGTAATTCCCACAACCGGAGTTGCCAGCAACTGAAGTATGGCAGTCGCGTAGGATGCCCATATGAAAAGCGGCAGTCTTGACCATGTCATACCTGGTGCCCGTAGCTTGTGTATGGTCACTATGAAATTCATTCCGGTGAGAATTGATGAAAACCCGAGCACGAATACCCCCAAAGTTATCATTATTACCTTGGCTCCTGTCTGAATGCTGTAGGGAGTATAGAATGTCCAACCCGTATCAGCTGGCTGCATGAGCGCAAAGAGCAATATTGCTGTTCCGGCAAGGTATATCCAGAAGCTTAGCAGGTTGATCCTTGGGAAAGCCACGTCCCTTGCCCCGATCATAAGCGGTAGCAGGAAATTGCCGAAGCTTGCTGCAATTCCCGGAACGATGAAAAAGAAGACCATTAGGGAACCGTGGAGGGTGAACGCTACGTTATATTCCGTCGTGCTCCTGAAAAAATCGAGCTCAGGAGTCATAAGCTCGTATCTCATCCCCAGAGCCGTCAGGCCGCCGATCATGAAGAAAAATGAGATCGTAACAAGGTAGAGAATCCCGATGCGCTTGTGATCCGTTGTTAAAATCCACGACTTTAAACCTTTCTGGGCTAAATATGGTATATACTGGGTTTGCGTCATGACTCCGTTTGCCATCTTTTTCTCCTTGAAATAATTCTACTTCAACGTTTTTATATACTCGATAAGAGCGGTTACTTCATCCTCGGACAGAATGCCCTTGAAAGAGGGCATGGTGGGCGGGTATCCCTTTACCATCTTCGCCTCAGGCTCATAAATCGATTCCCTTAAATAGTTCTCGTCCACAAGAACCGAGGAACCGTCTTGGAGGATCTCTGTTTTCCCGTAAAGGTTTTTAAAAGTTGGTCCTATGACCTCTTTGCCATCTATGCTGTGACATGCAAGACAGCCTCTCTGGGAATACAGATCTTTTCCTCTCTCCACCGGAGATATGCTGCTTGCTGCCACGACGGCTCCCTCTTCAAGCTCGTCTCCTTTCTCCCATCTTGCAAATGCTTCAGGGCTCAGGACGTTTACTTTGGCAAGCATCTGGGAGTGTCCGGAACCACAGTATTCGGCACACAGAAGGTCAAAGGTCCCGACCTTGGTCGGGGTGAACCAGAGTTGCTGGTAGCCGCCCGGGAGAATATCTTGTTTTACGCGGAACTGTGGAACGAAGAAGCTATGAATAACGTCATCTGACCTCATTATGAGTCTTACGGGTTTGTTTTGCTGAACGAACAGTTCATTCAGCGATTTTTTTCCGGTGAAATATTCGAATTCCCAAAGCCACTGTTTGGCTACTACGTTAACTTCGATCGCTTCTGCGGGCGGGTTTCTTAGTTCCTTGAAAGCTATCCATCCCCAAGCGAAGATAACCATGAGCAGTATGGCGGGGATTATTGTCCAAATGGTTTCGATGAGCGAGTTATGTGTTATGTAGGCGGTTTCTTGGTCCTCACTTTTTCTCCTGTACTTGATTGCGAAACCTACGAGTACTGCTGAAATCAGCACAAAGAAGAAAACTGATACGATTGTTACGAACAGGGTTATGTTATCGACGCTTGCGGCAAGATTTGAAGCTGATTCCGGTATCCAGGTGGACATTATGATTTATAACCTCCGCAGTAATTAATGGGTTTTTCTTTCTCTTTTCCACATCAGACAGAGAAAGGCTACGAGAACCGTAAGGGTGACTACTCCTCCTGCCTTAACGACGTTGAGGGCGGCAAGAGCATATCTTTTTCCGACCGGGTCAAACTGATAACAAAACATAAGTACCTTGTTAAGCACTTCTGAAGAGCCGATTTTCCCCTCCGAAGCTTCTATCAGCGATAGCTTGAAGTTACGGGGGTCGTGTTGAACTCCATAGAGGTATCGTGAGATTGTCCCGTCCGGAGTAAGGATTACCATCCCCGAGGGATGTGCGAACTCCTCGCCATCTTTTTTGAACCGGAACCCCACAGAATCGGTAAGCCTCAGTATATTCTCCGCAGTCGCCGTGAGAAAGTGCCAGCCTTCTGCTTCCCCCACCCCTTCTGTAAGAGCTTTTTTATATCTTGTGGCTGCGGTGCCTATAGCATCAGTAGACTCTTCTGGATCAAAGCTTACTGTAATCAATGTATAATCTCTGCCCGGTCTGAAGGAATCCATCTGGTTTACAACTTCCAATACTCCGTCCGTCCCAAGAATGCAGAGTCTTGGACATGTGAAGTAGGCAAGACTGAGGACCACCGGTTTTTTCTGTCCGAAAAAGGAGGAAATACCCACCGATTTTCCGTTTTCCGCGTAAAATTCCGTATCGAAGTCTATAGTTGACGCAAGCTTCTCATCAAAACCTATTTCTTTCACGTCATTTACATTTGAAAGTGCCTGAGATTTTGATGATAAGATAAAAGGAACATACATAACAATGAGGAAAATGAAGAACCTCCACATAAAAAAGGAGCCGTTTTTTGGGCTGTTTTTACAAAAATGAAAAATATCTATTCAAGTACTCAGTGGAGAGAAAGTTTGTCACCTCCTCCTCAATCAGACGGAGCTAGATTGTATCTGATGCCAATTCTCTGTCAAGAATCTGACTCCGCTATGGATTTCTGGGTCCCGTACCCTGTTCATTTTCTCATCAGGCAGAGAACGATTCCGATTCCAATAAAGGCCGTAAGCGTTGATGAACCACCGTAACTAATGAAGAAAAGAGGGGTGCCGATAATGGGCATAAGACCCGTCGCCATGGCAATGTTGATTACTGCATGCCAAAAGAACATAGCTCCGACTCCGAAGCATGTGATAGTTGCAAAGCGGTCTTCCAAGGATGTTGCGGTGATGAGAATGTAGATGATTATCGAGAAATACAGAAGGAGAATGAATACTGCTCCCAGGAATCCCCATTCTTCGGCAATAACCGAGAATGCAAAATCAGTGTGATGTGCTGGGAGAAAATTCAGATTGGACTGCGAACCGAGAGAAAAGCCTTTTCCATAGCCCATTCCAGATCCTATTGCAATCTGGGACTGAATCGAGTTGTAGCTTATGCCGAAAGGGTCAGAGGAAGTGTCAAGGAAAGAATGTATTCTTTCCCTCTGATAGTCCTTGAGCATAATGTGCCAGATCGGGATTATGGATATCAGCAGTATGATTATCATCCAGAGCAGGGTTTTTCTGCTGATTCCAAGCAACAGAATGATACTTGAACCTATGAGGACCAATATTATAGCAGTTCCCATGTCGGGCTGAGCTATTACCGCAATAGTTGGGAGAATCAGAAAGGTTAAGGGCTTAAAAAGTTCTGACGACCTGTAATTGCTCTTTAGGCCTACCTCGCTTCCGTAGTAATTGGCAAGCATCATTATTATTCCGATCTTGATGAATTCAGAAGGCTGAACGGAGATCGGGCCTAACTGGAACCAGCTTCTGGAGCCCGATACTGTTTTTCCAAACACGAAAATTAACACTAGTAGCACAAGTAAAAACAGATAGAAGGCAAATGAATGTCTTTTCAGCATCAAGGGCTTCAGACGACTTATAACAGCCATCGTCATCACTCCACCCATAACCCATATTAGCTGCTTTTTAAATGCTTCCAGCCCTGTTAATTTGGATATGCTGTAAAGATTGACAAGTCCGGCGACGGCGAGAAGCATAGTCAGGATCAATACCCAGGAGGATCTACTCAGACTCTGCAATTTGGGTTTCCTCCCGCTGTTTTTTAAGCGTAAAATAGGTCTCAATTACTTTTTTTGCCATAGGTGCCGCGACAACACCTCCGCTGCCTCCGTTCTCAACAAGAACGGTTACAGATATTTCGGGTGAATCCGATGGAGCGTAGGCAGTGAACCATGCATGATCCTGGAACCTTTTTTTTGTTGACTCAAATTTTGCGGAGACGACCTGTGCAGTTCCTGTCTTCCCTGAAACGGACACGATTTTCGACCTTGCGTAAATACCGGTGCCCCGCTCCGAGTTTACAGCGTCGTAAAGTGCTTTTTTCAGAAAATCTAATGATTTCTGATCAAAACTCTTAACGGTACCGGTTATTGCCGACAGTGTTGTTTTATCTGTTTTTCTTATCTTGGGTCTGCATATGGTCCCTCCGTTGGCTACCACTGCAGTCATCAGGTTTATCTGAAGAGGGGTTGCGGTGACATATCCCTGACCTATTGCCATTATTATGGTTTCACCCTTGTACCAAGGTTCTTTCAGATACTTTCTTTTCCATGCCGTGGATGGATTTATTCCCTTTTTCTCAGGTAGTACTATCCCGGTTTTCTCTCCCAGTCCGAACTTTTTCAGGTATGAGTGAAGCTTATCGACTCCAAGTTTCAGGGAACGTTCGTAGAAGTATACGTCACATGATTCAACGACCGCCTTGTGCAGATTTACAAATCCGTGACCTTCTTTGCGCCAGCAGTTAAAGCGTTTTTTATTTATGAAGTAGTAACCTGGACAGTATACAGATGATTTCGGATCAGCTGTTTTTTCCTCAAGTAACGCAAAGGCTGTTACTATTTTAAGTACCGACCCGGGAGGGTAAGTTCCCTGAATTGAGCGGTTAAAGAAGGAAAAATATTTCTCCCTTTTTTTGTTCTCTTGCTCAGGTGAAAGTTTCTTCCAGATATGCTCAGAATTGTAGGATGGACGGCTTGCCATCGCCAGTATCTCGCCATTTTTTACATCCATTACCACTATGGTTCCCTTTTCTTCCCCCAAGGCGTCATCAGCTGTCGTCTGTAACTGGGCATCAATAGTGAGATGAATATCCTTGCCACTTATCACCTCTTTGTTTCTAAGGGTCAGCATAATATTGGCTAGAGCAGCTGAGATTGTTTTTCCATGGGCATTCACCGCAATGTAATTGAGGCCATTTGTTCCTCTGAGTTCGCTGTCAAAAACCTTCTCCACACCCATTTTTCCTACCTCATCTCTTGGATTGATTTTGTGGAGAGTGTTTACTTCTTTCGTATCTGCTAGTCCCGTGTATCCAAGGAGCACTGCCGCAGCTTCTCCGTGTGGATAGAATCTTTTGTGCCCGAGTTCGATAAATATGCTCTCAAGTGCCTGCACATTTTTTTCAATCAGAAAAAGCTCCTCCCTGCTTATGTCTTTGGCTATCGTAATGGGATGAAAACTTTCAAGACTAGCTATTTTCCGAAGTTTTTCCCGAAGCTCTTTCTCCGGAATGTCTAATATCTCTGCGAGTTTTTCCGCAAGAGACTCTGAGTTGGTTATCTCTTTCGGAAAAACTTTTAGGTTAAAGGATGGCTTGTTATAGAGAATTTTTTCTCCGTTTCTGTCAAAAATGCGTCCTCTGGGTGCGGGGAGTTCAAGCATCCTCAGAACATTTTTTTCCGAAAAAATTCTGTATTCCTCGCCTTTGTATATCTGCAAATAAAACAGCCTTGCCGAGAAAATGATAAAAAACACCGCGACAAAGAAAAAAGCCGCTCTGAATCTATGTTTTAAAAGTTCCATCTAATTTTTTCAGAAGCATTATTATCGGTACACCGACGGCCGTGTTTATGATAGCCTGAAACAACGCTAGCTCAACACTCATAAAAACTGTCTGTCCTCCGTCTTGCCAGAACATAAGAAAACCGAGCAAGAGCAGGTGCGTAAGCAGAGTTCCGGCAAAGAGTGCCAGAAATGGAAAAGTCGGCTGGTCAGAGTTATAATCGAGATTACGAATTCCAGCTCGTAGGGCTATGAAAGCGGCGAATCTTGTTATCGTGTGAAGACCTGAAGGACTCGCCGAAAAAACATCCATTAAAAATCCGTTTAGGGCGACAAGCGTGAACATGTAAGGTATTTGGGGTCTTACTACAAGGTAGATTATTATGATTAGGTTAAGATCAGGGCTAAATCTGCCCAAGTAAGATGTAGGAACTATCGATGTCTGGATTATGATGAAGAGAAAGGAGAAGAACAGGTAGAAGAAAAAGTTTATTCTCATGTGATTCCAACTGTATACAGTTGGGCAAAAGCTACTTGAGGTGCACGAGCACCTCTTCAACTCTGCTCACATCGATTTCCGGTTTTATTATTGCCTTTTGAAGTCCTTTGTCCGGTTCAACTTTTGTTACGGTTCCTATAACGATATTTTTCGGGAAAACATAGTCCTTTCCGGATGATATGATTTTGTCTCCGATTATGATATCGCCTTCCTGCTCAATGTACTTCATGACATAATAATTTCCAGCTCCGGAAACTATTCCCCTAGCACGGCTTCTTTGCACAATCGCGTCAGCTACGCTTGAGGGGTTCGTCATCAGCATTACCATGGAACTCTTCTCGCTTACTGAGTATATGGTTCCTATGGCCCTGACGTTGTTCAGAACCGGAGACCCTTTCTTTATTCCAGAAGACGTTCCTCTGTCTATTATCAAGAAGCCTGGACCTACAACCGAAGGGTTATCCCCTATCACCTTTGCTCCCACCATTTTTCCCTCAAAAGAGCTTTTGTAGTTTAGAAGATTTCTTAACCTTTCATTTTCAAGCCTGATTTCCGTCAGCATCAGATTCTGAGCTTCCATTTCCTGCAACTGTGCCCTGAGGAGGGAGTTTTCTATGCTTGTATCTACAAGATCAAAGTAGTTGTTCCAGTAGTACCTTACTCCGTCCTTTAGGTAATTTGCGAAAGTGCCAGAGCCATAGTTGATGTTAAGCATCAGCTTGGTTGTGTAGTCGTCTTTTTTTTTGGTGAGATCAAAAGCTACAGGCAACAGGTGGATCAGAGCAATTATAAGAAAAAAGGACAGAAACAACTCTTTCTTTATAAAGAATTTTTTCATGGAATCCTTTACGATTATATGCTCTTAAACATCGCAACACCGAGTAAAGGTGTTCGTACCATACACTGCAGATAAGTTGCAGAAATGTATTGTGCACAAAAACAATAAAAATACTTTGAATAGTTATACCACAGAACAAATGAGGCTTCAAGGAGAAGAAACAAGAATTTGTCTAACTAAAGGGTCTATGCGATTACTGGAGTTTTGCACGGTTTACATGGCTACGGCGTTAAGAAGATC
>JAPOSJ010000069.1 GCA_026709745.1 Candidatus Dadabacteria bacterium
TCACCTCCTCGATAGTCCACTCTGTGCCTCGCCGTCTTGTAGGAATTTGGAAGGGCAACCACTCCCACGGATTTATAATGAAAAGCGGAAACCTCGTGGTTCACCTTCTCTGCAGAGACCAGATAGCACTTGTGCGGAATTTCGGTTTTTATTCGGGAAGGGACAGGAAAAAGTTTTTCGGCATAGAGTATTTCGAGGGCAAAAACGGCTGTCCCGTCTTAAAAGGTGTTCATTCCTATGTGGAATGCTCGGTATTAAACGCTATGGACGGCGGAGACATGACACCTTTTCTACTGAGCGCCGATTACGGGCTCATAGACAGGGGCGGGCAGTGGATGACGCTTGCAGACTTCTATGAGTTTGCTCCAGAGAAGTGGGTAATCGAGTACGGACAGAAGCTTATGGAGTCAGTGAATTTCTCCATGCCGATAATACATAAAATAAGCCACGAGCCGCCTTGGCTCTAAGCAAGTTCCACTTCAGGACTTCATCGAATTATTATGGTGCTGGTCTTCTGGTTTCTCTCAGCATGTTTTCTGAGCCTCCCCTGAAGATTCTTTCTGAAAAAATTCCTAGTAAAGGGGACAAGAAGGGAAAAGCCCAGAATATCGGTAAGCAGTCCTGGAGTGAGAAGCACCACACCTCCCACAAGTATTAGAAGACCGTTTATGAGTTCCTCAGTCGGCGCTTTGCCTTCTGCAAGCTGGGTTCTTATAGTGCTGACCGTCTGTGTTCCCTGGCTTCTTGCAAGGGCTGCTCCCAGTGTTCCCGTGGCTATTACTATCAGTATGGTGGGCCAGAGGCCTATTGCGTTCCCGAGCTTTATTAGCAACGCGAGCTCAGCGAGCGGTACCACGGTGAACAGAATCAGCAGCCTTATAAACATCTAAGAGTCCTTGGAGGTAAATCCCCGGTTATCTATTACGGTATAATAATCCATAGAGAGAGAAATGCCGAATTGCCAATGGGAAAAATGTTTTCGCGAAGAAGAATCCTGATATCGTTTCTGCTTATTCTGTGCCTTGGAGCGGGGGGATGTAGGCTTTTCAGGTTTCTTGAAGCCAAAGACCAGCTCGGGAATTTCGCCGAGAATTTCAGTGTAAGCGACCATAACGGTCTACGGCTCACCTTCAAGCGACCTGTGCTGCCGACAGAAGACATCAATTGGCTTATGGTCTCCTCTCCACCCTTAAAAATTTCTTTTTCTGAAGATACGGAACTTTGGACCTATCATCTTGTTAAGACCTATCCCGTAAGAAAGAAGGAGAGTGGAAACTTCGATCTGGCAATTAGGATGAAGTTTTGCCGCGATAAGCTCTGTGAGGTTGTTTTTCCCGAACGTCTCACAAAATATATAAACAAGGAAATTTTTGGGAAGGTGATGAATTCTGTGGGCGATGCAGAGGTAAAAAAATTCAAGAAGACAAGTACTGCGGCCGTAAACAACTTAAAGCCCGTGGAAATCCCGGTTCTCTCCGAAGTAGTCGAGATTTTGGGCAGCCCGTACGCAAGGCTAAGCGAGGACGGTGGCAGTGTGTCTGTCTACAAGTACAGGCTCCGGGAAAGGACCCCAGAGGGGAAATATATCGTGTTCAGGCTTCTTTTCAGCTTTGATGAAGAAACGGGCAAGCTCAAAAAGTTTGTGCTTCCACTGAGAAGCGTGAAACTCATGATGAATTTTGAGCAGGACGTGACGCGGCAATGAGTTCCGTAAAGCTTCTCTCCCCCGCGAAAGTAAACCTGTTTCTGAGGATTCTGGGAAAACGTCCGGACGGTTATCACGAGATCCAGTCTATACTTCAGCCCGTAAGCCTCTTTGACGAGATAAGCATTTCCGTGGAACCAGGAGACGGGGTAAGCCTTTCGGGGTCGGGAAAGGAGATGCCATCTGGAACGGATAATCTTGCTGTCGCAGCCTGTCGCCTTTATCTTGAGGCGTCGGGGGTGAGGAAAAAGGTTTCTGTTTCGATAAGAAAGAATATTCCCCTGGGCGCGGGCTTAGGCGGGGGAAGTTCAAACGCTGCCGCCGCCTTAGTGGGCCTGAACAGGGTACTGAGGCGATTCTCCGACCGCGACCTGATGAGTATGGCTGCGTCTTTAGGGTCCGATGTCCCATTTTTTCTAAGATCTACCTCTTCGTTCGTCGAGGGAGTCGGGGAGAGGGTGAATGTGCTCTCTCGTTTTCCGCTTTTTCACTACGTTATCATTTTCCCGCGCGAGAGTATCCTTACCCAGGAAGTCTACAGCAGGTGGGAACCGCCTGAGTGGACGCCCGAAAGAGCCAACCCGGTTTTGCTTGCTGAGCGTTTCCGCAGGGAGGATTTTCCCCTTGAAAACGGTCTTGAGCCTTCTGTCTTCGAGATCTGCCCAGAAATTCTTTCCCTTAAGGAAACTTTCCGGTCGCTTGGGGCCCGCTTTGTTCTTGTCTCGGGAAGTGGCTCATCTGTCTTTTCCGTTTTCAGGCAGCGTAGAGAGGCAGATGAAATACACGAGTATCTGGCAACATCTTCTCAGTTCGACGTTTTTCTTGTAAAAGGGATAAGCGGCTGGCACTTTCTTGCCGACTGAGTCTGCCTTATGCCGACCCCGAGCGGAAATTTACCCCCGCCGGGCTGTTTTTTTGGATTACATCTTTGTAGATATGTCCTTATAGGCTGTAATAATAGATAGTTGGGGATATGTTTATATAATAGGAAAAATGAATAGTCAGCCAATACTGAAAAACCGACGGAGAATAAATTTTCTTTATACTTTACTTCTTGCTGTTGTTTTTTTGCCTTCTTGCGGAGGTGGAAGCGCAGAAGGTAGCAACGATATATCTCCTTCTGATCCTCTACTGGTAGAGGAAGAGATGCCCGTCGTTCAAAGAAAACCCATTTTTAAAAGACGGCTGGCCTTGTTCGTTGTGGATTTCCTCGACAACCGTCAAATGTTTCCCCCTGCACGGGATATCGAGAAAAATCTGGAAGAAGGTGTAGTCAGGGACTACTTTAGCGATATATCGTACGGTCAGTTTACGTATGATATTGATTCATTTGGTCCTTTTACTCATCAAGACAACTTCACATCGCTCTATCCTGATCACGTTCAGAAAGTCTTTTCCATCAATACAGTCAATATTTCCGGTTTTGATGCGGACAGATACGACCTATTCATATTAGTGACCCTTTCTGATTACGAATTTGAGGCTGGGGTTACAATACCTAAGGGTTACCTGGAATTCCGGGTAAATGGTGAAGTGGTTAACAGTGATAAGAGAGTTGTTGTAAATCCTCTTTTTGCGGGATGCCGCAAGAGAGATTGTAGCGGGGATTTATCTCCTGAAGACAAATTTCAGGAAAAAGACTTCAGCGGCAGTCCGTTCACATTGTTTCAAAGGATATTCATTCATGAATTTATACACAGTCTTGGAATCTGGGAACATGCGAACTCAAGAACCAATGGTTCCAGATTCGATTATGAAGAGGAAATTCCGAACAATCGTGAGAATCTTAATTACGACTATGGAAATTCCTATGACATAATGGGAGGAGCACCAGACTACCACTACGGATACAATCTTAATGTTGGATATCGCGACTGGCTTGGATGGTTAAAACCTCCCCGCAAGACCGTCATTAAAGACTATGGCTGTTTTACCACCACTGTAAATCCCATTAATTCTGTGGATTATACTGTGGCAGTTGAAATAGTTATTCCAGAGAAAGGAGACAGATATTATCTGGAGGTAAGAGACTTCCTTGATAAATGGGACCGTCGCGGCCATACATCTGAAGTCCAAAAGATCGTGGCGGACAACAGACAGGGTATCATGGTCAACAAAAAAGCTGACGATACAGCTGATATGGTCTTTACTCCTACATTGCTTCTGGACATGAGTCCGTCTCCTAATCGCACAGAAAAAGGTTATGAAGGCGAACCGGATATTCGAGATGTGGTTCTTAAGCCTGGACGGGAATATGAATACGACGCTCCAGATGTAAGGTTGTGGGATGTGATACCGGAGGGTAACGGTTCTTTTAGTGTCAAGATCATGGTCAAGCGTCCGGACGATGAACCGCATAAGAGTTGTGCGGGTTACTGATTGACGCATACCAGGTAATACTCTCCGAATTCCTGACTTCATTCACATTTCCGATGTTAATTTCCACGATGTCAATATTCTGAACAGATATTGTTCTCGAATCCAGAGCCTTCTACTGCATCGTTTCCATTAATCTATATGCTTATTTTTTCTACGAGCCAAAGTCAACACCTAAGTAACCTTCTAGAGCTTAGATAATACAAAGCATCTTAGACTTGAGAAAGGTTTCCACATAATTCTGAAGATTCTGGGCCTGAATCTGTTTGAGAAGATTCCCTCCTCAATCAGCTATTTACGAAAGGAATGGATTTAATCTCCTTTTTTCTCGTTTGACACGAAAGGAAATTCGAATCTATAATAACGATGCGGATTTATTGTCGGAAATAAATGTAGTTATAATTACGGTTACGGAGGTTCAGATGAGGCAATTCGGAAAACTGAAAAACGGTTTTTGGAACAAGAGGGGAGGTCATGTGTGTTCCGGAACCACTGGTCTGTCGCGCTTTTTGGTCGTATTTGTGGCGTTTCTGCTTGGGCTTTTGTTGGCAGGAGGACCCGTGGACGTAAGTACTCAGGAAGCGACTGCCGATGGGGATCTTAGACTGGTGAATGTGGATACGGACACTGTAGAGAATCTCACTACGGCTACCTCGCCCTCTGGCAGACTTGAGATATTTAATGATCCCGATGGCGATGGCACCGGTGAATGGAAGGGCATATGCGATGACAGGCTTGGAACCTTGGGAACAGCGGAAAACGGCAATATCCGCGTGGTCGGCAGGCAGGAGGCCCGTGTTGCATGTCGCCAGCTGGGTTTCTCTGGAGGAGTGCCGATAACTCAGCTTGCGCTTCCCTCAAGCGCTGCCGGGAACCCTTCTGCGTATTACCTGCTTGATGAGCTTGAGTGCTCTGGTTCTGAGGACAGAATTCTTGGCGAAGGAAAATGCAAACACCTCCCGCGCGGAGAGAACGACTGTGGTCATAAGGAGGCTTTTGGCGTTACCTGTGAAGCTCCAACCGCAAACAATGATGCCGTAGGTTATATAGCTATCAGGGGCACTGAACCCAAAACCGGGGTGACTGTGAGTGCGGACCACTCAGAAATCACTGATGCGGATGGAAAACCCACGGCCGAAAATGCGTTTTCCTACCAGTGGATAAGGTCTGACATAGTCTGGAATGAAACCGTAATCCCAGGAGCAACCGCATTTACCTATACATTGCAGGAGGCTGATGAGGAGAAATGGGTCAAGGTAAGAATCCGATTCGAGGATAATGCCGGCAATTCAGAAGAGTTAGAAAGCCATGAAGCGGGGCCGATCTATACGGACAAGCCCGACGGCAGTCTTCGACTGATTACCACTACTGATGTCAGTACCGGTCAACAGTCCGGTTCCAATCAGGGACTGCTTCAGATATTTGATGATAAAAGTAAGCGATGGAAGGGGGTATGCGACGATAACTGGGACGATATGGATGCCGAAGTAGCATGTAAGCAGCTTGGCTACTCGTCAGGAGGAACGGCGAATGAAGGTATAATCTGGATTGGATATCCATCGCTTCTTTTCCTGCTTGATGAAGTGGGGTGCGACGGTACAGAAGATACATTGCTTGAATGTGACCACGCGGGACGGGGAGTACACGACTGCACTTCTTGGGAATACGCGGGAGTCACATGCAGTGCGAACTGATTTCTGCGGGAACGATGAGTGCATAACTGCGTATTTGTGTAGGCTGCTGGCCCGAGAGGCCAAGATCGATAATTTCTGAACATCGAAACATATATTTGCTGAATGATATTATTGAGTTTTTGCCGCGTTTTATATATTACGGCTTGGCGAGATGCTATGAAAAATACGAAACATATGATTTTTTTGTTCTGCGTTCTGGGTCTTCTGGCTGCTGTTTCCTTCCATTCCTTTCCTGCGTCTGCCCATGAAAGTGACAAGCACACCCTTACCGCGATGGTCTCCGACGTATCAGATGATAAGACTCTTAAGGAATTAGTAGAGCACGCGGCGGCACATCTTTCAGAAGCCACTACCTTTTCCGATACGCTTGGAACACTGAACGCTTTCAGGAATGAAATGGCGCAATGGAATGACGGTTCTACTTACCTTGTTCTTCTCACGGGCAATGGCGGTGTATATGTTCACTCTAGGAACAGAGAACTTGAGGATCAAGACTGGTCCCAGCTTCAAGATGCTGATGGGAAAAATGTAGGGCAAGAATTTCTAAAAGGAGGTCTTGTGACTTACAGTGCCGGCAAAGCCTACGCACATCCTTTCAAGGCCTCTGTTGTTCCGTTCGCTAATACGCGTGAGTCTCAAGGGTCCCAGTTTGTGCTCGTCGGCGGATTTGATTATGAGCCAAGAGAAAAAACTGATAAAAGATCCTATGAGGATGTGGTCAAGGAATTGGTCGACTCAGGCATATCTCTAGAGCCAACCAAGAAAGCCCGGCAGATAGGGAGTGCTGAGAAAGAAGACGGCGAAAAGAAGACCGAAGAAGAAAGAAAACAGGAACTTAAAGCATTTGTAGAAGAGGCAATTCTTTTATTTACAGGTGCTATTGTGCTTCCCGAGATTGATCCCGTGAGGCTGCGCTCTATTTTCAGGCTTGATAATGGACCATGGAGATACATCTCCACTTATATCTATATAATGGATGGCAATGGCAACGTGATTTTCAACGGGGCGAACAGAAACATTGAGCAGACCAATCTCCTCGCTGACCCGGATGTCGGGGAGGACATTGCCCGGCTCATCGCCGCCGCGGAGATGCCTGGAGGAGGGTTCGTTAACTATAACTGGGAAAATCCCGCCATTACGGGTGATGGGGAGCAGCACGGAGGCCCTGGCGGCGATTCGCCGAAGCTTGGCTACACGAAACTCTATAGAACTGACAAGGATAATCCTTCCGCTCCTGTCTATATCTTCGGTTCGGGTATTTATCTCGGGCAATCAGAAGATGATGGAGGATGCGCTCTTTCGGGCACGGCGGACAGTAAACAGGACGCTTTTATTGTTATGCTCATTGTCGTATTCGCAATGCTTTCAGTTTTTTTTGTCCGGCAAAGTCGGCGGGCTGCTGACTGAGCTTTGCGGAGCCGTGTGGTGGCGATTCCGTAATGTCCGTCTGCGTGCCCAGACCCGCTTGTGGTCTCTTGACAGGATTCCACCTTCCGGCACTCTGTCTAGTTCTTTTTCTTTAACAGTTCCACAGATGTGGTAACATAGGAGTTCTTTGCAACTGGGGCGTCGTCTAACGGCAGGACACCGGGTTTTGGTCCCGGTAGTGGGGGTTCGAGTCCTCCCGCCCCAGCCAGAAATTCCGATTACCATGCCAAGAGATTATCTCAAACGACTTAATCCTTCCCAGCTAGAGGCTGTAACCCACCCGGAGGGTCCGCTGCTTGTGCTCGCGGGGCCGGGTTCGGGAAAAACAAGAGTGATAGCACACCGCATCGCTTGGCTTATAGATAATCTTCACGTTCATCTGGAAAACATACTGGCCGTGACCTTCACCAATAAGGCTGCAGGGGAGATAAAAAAAAGGGTCCGTACCCTGAGCGATGGCGCTGGGGGTGGGATGTGGATGGGCACATTTCATTCCATATGCCTTCGTATCCTCAAGGCGGAAACGGATTCTCTTTCCGGCTACACAGAAGATTTTGTTGTCTACGATCAGGACGATCAGATGAGACTTCTTAAGGACTGTCTAAAGGAACTTGACTACGGAAAAAATTTTCTTGTACCGAAGAACATACTTTTCGAGTTTGACAAGCTTGAGAACGGCACCATCAGTTCTTTCAGGGAGGATTTCTACGGCGATGCGCTGCGGAGTGTCTACAATCTGTTCAAAAGCGAGCTCGTCAGGCGAAATGCCATGACGTTCAATGACCTGCTCCGCGTTACGTTAAAGCTTCTGCAAGACAACGAAGGGGTGTGCACACGTTATCAGAGCTGGTTCTCTCACGTTCTTGTCGATGAGTATCAGGACACGAACCCGGTTCAGTACGGCTTTGTGCAAATTCTCTCCAAGCGTCACCGGAACATCTTTGTCGTCGGCGACGACAGCCAGTCGATTTACGGGTGGAGGGGTGCCGATCTTAACAACATTCTTGACTTCGAGAGGGATTTTCCGGGTGCGAAGGTGGTAAAGCTCGAGAGAAACTACCGCTCCACGGAGAACATACTCTGCATTGCTAACTCGGTGATAGAGAGAAACCTCAGGAGGAAGGAAAAGACTCTCTGGACTGAAAACCCAAAAGGGGAGAAAGCCGTGCTTTTCCGTGCGGGCGACAGCGAGGACGAAGCCTTCTTTGTGGCAAGTAGGATTTCTCATCTGGTTGAATCCAAGGGGCTTGGCTGGGATGGCATCGCGGTTTTCTACAGGGCCAACTTTCAGTCAAGGGTTATAGAGGATGCGCTTAGGGCGCGGCGGATTCCCTACAGAATAGTGTCGGGAGTTGGCTTTTACCAGAGAGCGGAGATAAAGGACGTAATTGCCTATCTAAGACTTGTGCAGAACCCGAGCGACGACGTGAGTTTCGAGAGAATAGTGAACGTACCGCCTAGGAGAATAGGGGAGGCGACAGTCAGCAAGTTGCGGGGGGTTGCACGGACGGATGGGTTTGCCCTTACGGATGCTGTTCGATACTGTGGAGAGCATGAACTTCTGCCCGATAGCGCCCAGTCTGCACTTTGCGGATTTATGAATATTCTGGAGGAACTTCGGGATGCGGCGCGGGATCGCCCTGCGGCAGGGGTTATAAAGTTGCTTCTTGACCGTACGAAATATATTGACTATCTGGGGAATGATCACCCCAGGGTGGAAAATGTAAATGAGCTTTTAGCGGCGGCCGAGATAGCCGAAGATATAAGCCTTTCCGATTTTCTTGATCTGGTACTGCTTTCAACCGACGAGGACAGAGCGGATTCCGAAGGGAAGAAGGTTTCCCTGATGACAATTCATGCTGCTCAGGGACTTGAGTTTCCCGCAGTGTTCGTGGTCGGGGTGAACGATGGGCTGCTTCCGCACAGCAGGGCCGCGCAGACTCTGTCGGGAACCGAGGAGGAAAGAAGACTTTTCTATGTGGCGATAACTCGGGCAGAGAAGTACCTTCATATAAGCCACTATTCAAAAAAAGCAGGCTCGGGGCCTGGGAATAAGGCTGAAAAGTCGATTTTTCTTGATGATATACCGCCGGCATACCTGACCCATGAATCCAGACGGAAGGAACTCTCAAAGCCCTACTCAGGTCGCACACACGATGCGTCCTCGCCTCCAAGGTCTGCTCCCGCCTCCTCATCAAAAAATGCCGGTCAGGGTTTCAGGTCCGGACAGAAGGTGGAACATGAAATTTTCGGTCCTGGGACCGTTAAAAAGGTCAACGGAAAAGGTGAAGATGCCGTGGTCACCGTCTCTTTTCTCATCTCGGGGGTAAAAAAAATCGTCGCGAGTTTTCTTATTCCCTCTTAGGAAAAGCAGCTTACGACCAGCCCCTTTGCCCACTCTGGAGAGGTCCCCGCGTAGCTTTCATATTGCGGCTGCTCTGAGAACGGATTCTCGAATATCCTCTTTACTTTTTCTATTTCCGAGTAGTCCCCGCGCTCAACTGCGTCTCGTATCGCCGTCTCCATTATGTGGTTTCTCAGAACATACTTGGGGTTTACGGAGTCCATAAGTTTTCTTCTCTCGTTATCGGTTGGCGAGTTTTCCTGAAGCTCCCCAGCATACTCCGATATCCACCGTTGCCACTTCCCCGAGACAGAGCCAAGCCATGGGTTTTCCATGAAGGAGCCATTCTTCTTTACCTTGGAGATACTGCGAAAAAAGATATGGTAGTCGGTTTCGTCTTCTGAGAGCATTCCTAGGGTTTTCTCGATAAAGCGCAGAGACTGCCTTTTCTCCTTGCTGAATCCGAACTTTCGAAGCATAAGCTTTTTGTAGGCTGAAGAGAAATCCGTGTTGTAGGCTTCAAGAGCCCCTGCTATCTCTTCTTCGTCCACAAGACCTTTCAGGCATTTTGCGAATTTCTCAAGATTCCACCGTCCGATCGCGGGTTGGTTTACGTAGCTGTACCTGCCAAAATGATCTGAATGGTTTGGAGTGTAGTCCCTTTCGAGATTTTCGAAGAATCCGTATGGTCCGTAGTCGAGGGTAAGTCCTATTATGGACATGTTGTCGGTATTCATCACCCCGTGAGTGAAGCCGTAAGCCTGCCACCGGGCAATCGTCTCAGCTGTTTTTTCTGCAGTCTTGAGCAGAAGAAGTCCGTAGCCATTCTTTGTTCCGTGTGGAATTTCGGGGTAATAGCCTGCTATTACGTAATCTGCAAGCATTCTCACACTTTCCTTTTCTCCCCTGTAGTAAAATCCCTCAAAGGAGCCGAAGCGCACATGGGTCCGGGCGACACGGAGCATCATCGCAGCGGGTTCTCTTGTTTCCCTCTCGATTTTCTCGGTCCCTCCCGTGATGCAGAGTGCCCTAGTGGAAGGAATCCCCAGATGATGGAGAGCCTCGCTTCCAAGGTACTCCCTTATGCAGGAGCGAAGCGTTGCCCTGCCATCAAATCCTCTTGAAAACCTGCTAGCCCCACACCCCTTCAGGTGAAGATCCCATCCTCGGCCGCTCCCGTCTACTATTTGCCCTAGAAGAAGAGCTCTTCCGTCCCCAAGATTGGGGTTGTAGACGCCGAACTGCCACCCTGCGTAGTACATCGCCAAAGGATCCGCTCCGGGAATCGGTCTTTTTCCGCATAGGTATTCTGCGAGAAGGGGGTTATGTTCTTCGCCCGGGTCTATTCCTATTTTCGCTGCCAGCTTCCCATTAAATGCAATAATGTGAGGGTGTATGAACCCTGCGGGATCTTTTTTCTCGTAGAACTCTGGTGGTAGCTGTGCGTAGGCGTTCTCAAAGCGAAGCTCCGTTATCTTTTTCATCTTCCTGCTCCAGCTGATCCTTGGCAGACCCTGTCAGCGGAAAGTGCAAAAAATTCCCGCAGTTGAGTCCGGTTACATGATGGGCCGATAAGGAAGTATAATATTTCGGGGATTGATTATGAAATACAGAAAAAACAAGATAAAAACCGAACATTCCATAATAAAGGGACTGCGCCGTTTTCTAGAGGACAACGTTTCGGGGCTTGAGCACGTGACTGGGATTATCCCTGGAGAGATAAAGGTCGGCCGCTCTACCGGGGAGAATATCGCAGTTGTCTACAAGTACAGCACCCGAAGCGGGGCCAAGCTGATAGCAAGAAGCGGTACCTCGGTGCAGGAAGTGTTCATCATAACGAAGGACCCGGAGGATTTGAAGGCTGTAATAGAACTCTCAGGCAAATGAGCCTTCCCTGAGAGTCACCACTCCTTCCCCGAGCAATCTCTCCACGTTTTCTATTAACTTGTCACCGAAGTCCACCTTGCAATTTCCGACCTTTAGAAGAGCTTCTGACCGATCCGTCTTGAGGTCTATTATCACGGTTGAACTTCCAGGAAACTTCTTGAGGATTTCCCTCAGGCCAGCTAAGTTCTCCTCGCTCGCCGCTTCACTGGTGATGCTTATGCGGACCGCGGCGTTTGTTCTGACTTCCTCAAGCGAGGAGATGTCGCTTACGAGCAGACGTATCTTCTCGTCGACCACCTCCGCTTTTGCCCTGACTATTATCGGTTCAATTTTCTGTTCAAGTAGCACTCGGGAGCGCTGAAGGGTGTCGTTGAAGATAATTGCCTCGGTAAATCCGTTCATGTCTTCTAGCGTCATGTACCCGAGGAGGCTTGTGCCTTTCTTGGTATTTTTTATCTCTATTGATCTCACAACCCCAGCTATCCTAACCTCCGTTCCGTCTTTTACCTGTTTTACGGACTCACTATTGTGAAGAGATCTGTATTTTCCAAGCTCGGAGGAATACTTCTCGAGCGGATGAGACGATATGAAGAACCCGAGGACCTCAAGTTCATTCGCAAGCCTCGTGCGGTCATCCCACCTCTCGGTTTCGACAAGTTTCGGTATGTCCACCGAATCTGAGATGTCAAACAGCATTCCCTGACCATTTGCTGGCGTGTGATTTTTTATCGAGTTATAGTTCATCAGGGGATCAATAGAACCAAAAAGGCACGCCCTGTTTGGCTCGAGGGAATCGAACACTCCTCCCCTTATCATGCTTTCAAACGCCTTTTTGTTGAGTTTTTTTGAGTCCACCCTAGCACAGAAATCCGTAACAGACCCGAATGGTCCGTCCTTTTCCCTGCTTTTCGCTATTTCCTCGATCAGGCTGTCGCCGACGTATTTGATACCACTAAACCCGAACCGTATCTTTGCATCGCAGACAGTGAACCCGGAGGAACTCTGGTTTATATCCGGCTGTAGTACCTGGATTCCGAGTTTTCTGCACTCGGTTATGCAGGAAATTAATTTGTCAAAGTTATGTGCCTCAACAGACATAAAAGCCGCCATGAATTCGCCAGTATAGTGAGCCTTGAGATAGGCTGTCTGGTAGGTAATCATGGCGTAGGCGGCGCTGTGGCTTTTGTTAAAAGAGTATTCGGCGAAATTTTCCATTGTGTCGAAAAGTTCCGTGGCGAGTTTTCTCTCAATACCTTTTTTCTGTGCCCCGTTGAGGAATCTTTTTCTCTGTGCCTTCATCTCATTTGATTTCTTTTTGCCCATCGCTCTTCGCAGAAGATCTGCCTCTCCCATTGTGAAACCCGCAAGCTCGCTTGCCGTCTGCATTATCTGCTCCTGATAAACGAAAAGACCATATGTTTCCCTCAGTATTTCCCGGAGCGCAGGATGCGGAAAGTCAACAGTTCCCCCGTTCTTTCTTCGGATAAATTCCTCCACCATTCCGCTGTCAAGGGGGCCGGGACGGTAAAGTGCCAGCGCGGCCGTTATGTCTTCGAACTCTGTGGGCCGTAGCTTGGCCAGAAGATCTTTCATCCCTGGGGATTCCACCTGAAATATCCCCATTGTGGCTCCTTCACGAAGTAAGGAGTAGACCTTGGGGTCATCAAGTGCTATTCTTTCAAGGTCAAATTCCTTTCCTTGTTTTTCTCTTATGTACTTGACTGCCTTGTCAAGTATGGTCAGGGTCTTAAGGCCAAGGAAATCGAACTTAACAAAGCCCAGCTTTTCTATTGAACTCATGTCGAACTGGGTAACAGTCTCGTTTTTGCTTCCTTTGTAAAGCGGTATATAGTCGGCAAGCGGCTCGTTCGATATGACTACGCCGGCCGCGTGGGTGGAAGAGTGGCGCACCATGTTTTCAAGCGATTTAGCAAGCTCCACGACTTCAACAAGTTACTTGTTTGCTTCTAGGCGATTCTTTATCTCTCTTACTTTGCTTACTGCTTCCTC
>JAPOSJ010000042.1 GCA_026709745.1 Candidatus Dadabacteria bacterium
CTATTATATTGCCACCAGATTGATTGCACAAGATACTATTAAGCATTGAGACAACAACAAACCATCAAAAAATCATAAACCGGCACATACCCTCCTTATTCTCAACGAATCAGATTCCGCAGGAAAACAGTCTGTCAAGCACTATGGCGGCGGCACTCCTTACAGAAAGATGGTTAAAATCGCTGTAACCGCTTATAGGTTTCAGAACATAGTCGGAGGCCTGTATTGTCTCAAGAGTGAGCCCCCAACCGGTACCAAAAAGAATAAGAAAGGGGTCCGTGTTCTCAAATATTTTTTCCCTGAGTTCCCTGTAACCGGTCATATCCTCAGAGAAGCGGGCGTCTGTAGTAACTATCTTCGGCTTTTTACCCTCAATCTCCTCTATCTGCCCGACTGCTTCATCAATCGTGCTTACTAAGCTTATAATGCCGAAAGCCCTGCTTTTGCTCTCGTTAAAATTCTTTCCCTCTCCCTCAATCCAGTGGTCGACAAGCCTGCCTGCGAGTATTCGCTGCTGCTCTACTGGGTTTATCAGATAAAATTTCCTGATTCCGTACGTAGTAGCATCTCTCGATATGTCGTGGGCGTCTATGCTCTTAAATGCAGTAGGAACAACTTCCATGCGGCTGTTGTACGCAGGATAGTGCACAAGTGCTATGTAAACCCTGAAATCCGGTGAAGCATCGGCTTTAAGCTTTTGCAGAAAAGAGTCTTCATCCTCTGAGAGACGCGCGTCGTCAAGGCATGAGGGGCTTTGCACAAAAGTGGCTTTTATGCTCTGCTGTCTTCTCCATTTCCTTATTCTTTCATGGTCTCCTGAAAGAAGCACCTCGGGCACATCCCTTCCCTCGTAAGTCCGGGGCTTTGTATACTGAGGATACTCAAGAAGGCCGTTTTTAAGGGACTCAGATGCAAGGGATTCAGTGTTTCCCAAAACCCCTGGAAGATATCTCGATACGGCGTCCACTATCAGGGAACAGGCGTATTCTCCCCCGGAGTTTATGTATTTCCCGGTCGATATCTTCATGTCGACGTAAAGTTCGCTCACCCTCTCATCCACACCCTCATAGCGACCGCAGAGAATTATCAGCTGATCAAACCCGCAGAGTTCCTGAGCCATATGGTCATTAAATTCATCCCCTTTGGGAGTTGTGAGAATCACGGCACTTCGAAGCTTTTTTTCTTTTATTTCAGAGACGGCATTGTCTATGGGCCCGGGGGTCATAAGCATTCCGCTTCCCCCTCCGTAGGGTGTATCGTCCGTTTTTCCGTGTTTTGAGTCCGAATAGCTTCTAAGATCGTGGACATTTATATCAACCGCACCACTCTCAATGGCCTTACTTATCACTCCGAATGAAAAAACGGAGTCGAAAAACCCGGGGAAAATTGTCACTATGTCAAACTTCATAGCTGTATCGGCTACTCAAAAAGCCCCTCAACCTCCTCCACGGTGATAATTGAACCCTCGAGGTCCACATCCGTAACGAATTTTTTAACAAATGGAACCAGAAATTCCCGATTCTGTTCCGAATTTTTTATCACGAGAATATCGTGCCCACCCGAATCAATGAGTTTCTCTACCTCCCCAAGATCATCTCCGAGGGAGGTTCTGACCCTAAGCCCGATCAGGTCAGTCCAGTAGTATTCATCTTCCCTAGGAGCACTAAGATCGCTTCTTTTGACCAGCACGTGGAGATTTTTAAGCGCATCGGCAGCTTCGGGAGTATCAATACCCGCAAACTTCACAATCGCGGCGCTTCTCTGGGTTCTTATCCGGGACAGGCTTAACTTTCGGGGTTCTTTGAGGCCGGGGGATTCTAAGTAAATCTCTTTGACGCTTGAGAGGGTTTCGGGATGTCCGCCGAAGACAAATACCTTAACTTCACCGTAAAGACCGTGTCTTCTGGTTATCTTTCCGTAGAGGACAAGATTTTGTTTCGCGCTTTGCGGCAATGCTATTCAAGAATCTCCAGAACGGCGCGTTTTTTCATTTTTGCGGCCGCGGCACTCAATATGCTGCGAATCGCCTTTGCGGTTCTTCCCTGCCTTCCTATTACTTTCCCCATGTCGTCAGAGGCCACTCTAAGCTCAATAACTGTAGTTTTCTCACCCGTGACTTCCTTTACCTTAACCTTATCGGGGCTGTCAACGATGGATTTAGCCATGAATTCGACAAACTCTCTGAGCTGGCTCATAAGGAGTGCTCCTCCTGAAACTGAAATCTCTGTGTACGAATTTTCGTGTGAAGGAAAACAGATATGCTAGGCAACCTGCGATATAAGCTTATTCACCCTGTTGGTTGTCTTGGCACCGTTATCCATCCATGCCTTCACTCTTTCCATATCTACCTTTAGCTCATGGGGCTTTCTCCGCGGATCATAATGCCCAAGTATTTCAAGAAACTTCCCATCACGCGGCGAACGCACATCCGCCGCAACTATTCTGTAAAACGGTCTTTTTTTGGACCCTATCCTGCTCAATCTTATCTTGACCAAACTGCTTCTACCTCCTGAATTCGGGATTAAAAACTCACTCCCGTCATCTGAATCTCATCATTCGCTTTGTTAGTTTACCCATTTTCCCCATATTTTTCATCATGTTCCGCATCTGTATGTAGTTTTTTACCATACGGTTCACATCAGGAACAGTAGTTCCACTCCCTTTTGCGATTCTTTTTCTGCGGCTACCGTTCAGGATAGCATGATTTCTTCTCTCGGGCACCGTCATGGAGTTGATTATTGCGAGGTTCTTTTTCATCTCACCTTCTGCCTTCACCATAGCTTCCGGGTTGTCGGTGATTTTCTTCATCCCCGGAACCATGTGCGCTATGTTCTCAAGAGAACCGAGTTTTCCCATTGCCAGTATTGATTCCCTGTAGTCTTCAAGAGAGAACTGCTTTTTCGATATTCTCTGCGCAAGTTTTTTCGTCTTCTCCTCTTCAAAGGCCTCTTCTGCCTTTTCTATAAGGCTCAGCACATCACCCATCCCCAGTATCCTTGAGGCTATTCTCTCGGGATGAAAAACCTCAAGGGCATCGGCACTCTCTCCAGTTCCGAAAAACTTGATCGGCTTGCCGGTGGTGGCCTTTATAGAAAGCGCAGCACCTCCCCTCGCGTCTGCGTCCATCTTCGTGAGAACCACGCCGTCAAGATTGATGGCCTCATCAAAGCTCTGCGAAACGTTAACGGCATCCTGTCCCGTCATCGAGTCGGCGATTAGAAGAATTTCATGGGGATTCACTCTCTGTTTTATGCTGCCGAGCTCATCCATAAGTTCACTGTCAAGATGAAGACGTCCCGCGGTGTCTATAATCACGGCATCCGCCCCATATTTTGTGGAGGCAGATAGTGCGTCTGAGCACACGTCCACGGGATCAGAACCGGCCGCTGTATCGTAAACGCTGACATCTATTTTTTCTCCGAGCACTTTAAGCTGCTCTATTGCTGCGGGACGGTATATGTCGGCAGGGACAAGCAGAGGGGTTTTGCCATGGCGCTCCCTTAGAAACTTGGCAAGCTTCGAGGCGGTGGTAGTTTTTCCCGAACCCTGAAGCCCGACCAGCATTATTATCACGGGAGGTGAGACGTTGAGATTCAGGGGTTCATTCTCCCGCCCCAGAATTCCCGTAAGCTCCTCTTTAACTATCTTTATGAACTGCTGTCCGGGATTAAGGCTGCCTTCAACCTCACGACCCAGTGACCTTTCCTTTACAAGGTCGGTAAACTGGCGGACCACCCTGAAATTGACATCCGCCTCGAGAAGGCTGAGACGTACTTCGCGAAGAGCGTCCTCTATATTCTTTTCGCTTAGCTTTCCATAGCCACCTATTCTCTTGAGTGTGGTGCCTAATTTTTTCGAGATTCCTTCAAACATAGTTGCATTGCCGCCGCTTTAAGCCATCCAGTAGGGTGTGTCACAATATAATACCGGAATTACAAAACACAATCCTTCCCCGTTAAGACACTAGTAAATCTCAGAATTCGCGCAATTGCTCAACGAAGCCTTGATTGGAAAGGGAATTACCAATTTAAGTTGACAAACCTTTGTAATTTAGTAAAATTATAGATAGTTAAGGAGATCAACTCAATGGGTCAGCTAGCAAAATCGGCTAGGAAAAGAATCAGTCTTTTAGAGTTTACGCGGACTTTTGATTCAGAAGAAAAAGCTATGAGGTTTTTTGAATCTGTACGGTGGCGCAAGGGGAGATGTTGCCCACACTGTGGTTCTACTGAAACAAAAGAAGCAACTCATAAAACAATGCCGTATTGGTGTCCGTCTTGCCGTAAGTATTTCAGTGTAAGAACAAAGACACTGATGGAAGAAAGCAGGTTACCTTACCTTACATGGCTTACGGCTATTTACCTTATCAGAACATCCTTAAAGGGAATCTCAAGTACAAAGCTGGGAAACGACCTGGGTATATCCCAGCAGTCAGCATGGTTTCTTGGTCATCGCATCCGTGAAGGATGGAAAGCCAACGCTCCTGAAATGCTTATGGAGATAGGTGGAAGTTGATGAGGCTTATTTAGGCGGTCTTGAAAAGAAAAAACATAAGAGCCAAAAGGCAAGAGTTTTACAAGTAGAAAGTCCAGACGCACAGATACTACACTGGATTATTCTTAAGAATGTCGCTGAAGGCGCAAAGACTTACACTGTGATGATCACAGGGGATATGCCGGCATTGAAAAGCACGGATTCAAGCATGAAACAGTACATCATTCAGTCGGAGAGTATGTAAGAGGGGAAGCTCATACTAAACTCAGTAGAGTCATGGTGGGCAATGCTTAAAAGGTGATACGACGGAACGTATCATAAGATGTTCCCTAAGCACCTGCAAAAGTATCTTGATGAGTTTGCCGACCGTACCAATGTTCGTTAGCTGGTTATATATCAATGAATGTAGTTGGTAACGCTTTTGCTTGGGGCATTGATTATAACAAACAAGTGCCTTCTTATGGAACATGGTGGAGTGCCATAACTTGGGATATAAGTGGTACAGGAACTCACAGTTACAATTCCAGTTATATTTTATCTTCTGTTTCACAAGGCATGGATGCATTTATACTAAAATACTTAAAAGCAAACGAGAAAGATTGCAAATAACTTCTACAAAGATACGTTGATTAATAAGCGGTAAATATATATACTTTTCATTGTAGGAGGGAAGCAAATGAATAACAAATTAGACCAAAACGGTTTTTTTGGGTCTACGCTTTCAAATGAAAAAACAGTTACCCCTAAGTCGCTAATGAAAATTTTAGAAAATGACGCTTCTGAAATAGAATCAATAAAGTTCATTGCACCACGCATTAATTCAGATGATTTTGGACATTTCAAAGTCCGATGGGAGTTCCCTCAATATGGAGTGAAAAATGCAAGGTGAGACGCAAGCTTCTAAAAATCCCGATCACCAAATCATAAATCGTTACATTACACTTTGTGAACAGGAACTCGAAGTTGATCGTCGTAAAGTTGACGCAAGAATAAACGAACAAAATAATATGAAAGAAGTGGCTATAGCGTCTATAGCAGCCCAAAAAGAAGATAGACAGGAATCTAGAAAAATTTCTCAATTGGAATCAAAAAATAATCGAATATTCATATTGATTATTGTTGCAATTTTTGTGGGGTTTTTAGTATTTGCAATTTTACAAAATCATATTGATTTGGCTAAACAAATTGCAACTTATTCTTTTACCGTAATTATATCCGCCTTCGGTGGATATGGTTACGCAATAAAACGGATGGGATCAATGTCGACAAACTTACAAGAATAAAATGTGTAAAGTAGGTTTCCAATGCCAGAGAAACAACCAGAACAACCAATCCCCCATATGTCAGATGTAAGCTTTGAAGATGTGGTAAGCATTCTTCTGGGAGTGCCACCTAAAGGGGAAGAAATTACTGTTTACGAAGACCAATAAGGAGTAACTTAGACAGGTTTTTCTGCTTCTAGTTTTAGCAATGCTGTTTTGTGATCGTATGTTTTCATTACCCCAATTATTTCATTCAATCTTTCTCTGATCTTCTTAGGATGTTTTGTCTCCAGCTTGCCTATGAGCCATGCGTATTTTTCTAGTAATGAGTTAAGTTCATTGAGGTTTGATTCGTTTCCAACATCCGAACCATAAATAGCTGCATACCACGCATCCAAACATTCTTTTAATCTTTCTAATTCTTTTATTGTGTCTTCTTTTTTCTTGTGCTTAGTTTCTTCTTTTTTATCTAGGAATGCCCACAATCGTAAAATAGCAGAGCAAATACTGTTTACAGTTGTTGTAAAAAACAAAATATAACCTAATATGACCGCAACGATCACAACTATTATTCCCGTCTTTGCTCCAAAATTAGCCTCAGCAAATTTTTGTAAAAACTCTAAAGATCCAAACATAAACAATAAAATTATAAAACTTAACAAATCTTGCCATAAATGCTGTCTCATTTTATCTCACCTGCTCAATGCTGTCAACTTAAATTGGTAATTTCCACTGCAAAACATACGACCCTTCGGGAAGAAACCTGATAAATAGGGCAACTAAAAGAATAACAACACACCCAAAACATGGACAAACCACTGTGATTCATTATAATTATGAAAATTTGCATCTTGTCGGAGGAATCGTTGAAACTCGGAGCATACGGTTACATAAAGCAGTTTCTAAAGAACCCGAAGAACACAGGTTCTTTAACGCCTTCAAACGAGGAACTGTCCGAGCTTGTCACCGATACCGCGGAACTGGGCGAAATGGGAACCGTGGTGGAACTTGGATCCGGAACCGGAGTCTTTACCGAGAAGATTCTCAAGAAAAAAAACCCCGAAGCGCTGTTTTTTGCAATAGAAATCAACCCTGAGTTCTGCGAAGCAACCAGATCACGATGTCCTTCAGCGACGGTCTACATGGATTCGGCGGAGAACATGAAGAAATATCTTGAGCAGCACGGGAAAAATTCCTGCGACTGCATTATTTCAAGTCTTCCGTGGGCAGTGTTTGACCACAGAACGCAGGACAAGCTGCTTAACACCATATGGAAAGTGCTAAGACCGGGAGGCAGGATGATCACCTTCAGCTACTCGATCAGCATGATGGTTCCAAACGCAAGAAGATTCCGCTCAATACTGCGAAACAGGTTTACAAGCGTCGTCAAGTCCAAAACCGTCTGGTCCAATTTCCCTCCCGCATTCGTTTACAGCGCGAAGAAATAACGTAGTATCCGCAAGTCAGCCGAAGACTTGTCGGCAGGTTCAGTCCCAACCTCGGGTGCAGTTGTGTATACTTTAAAGAATAACGCGTAAGCAATCTCTTTCATGTCCCAGCACCCTCTCTATCTGATTGACGGCAGTTCATACATATTCAGGGCGTATTACGGCGTAAGGGCAGATCTTTCCACCTCCGACGGGTTTCCGACCAATGCCGTCTATGGGTTTGCAACCATGCTCCTTAAGTTTCTCAGGGAATACGAACCGAAGTACCTGGGTATGGTGTTTGATTCCAAAGGAGAGGTATTCAGAAACGAAATATACCCTGAGTACAAGGCCAACAGGGATGAGGCTCCCGAGAGCCTGCAGTTGCAGTTCCCAAAGATTTTCGAGCTGGTACAAGCGTTTTCAATTCCAATGCTTGCAATAGAAGGATATGAGGCCGACGATATCATCGGGACCATAGCAAGTGCGCAGGAAGCACAGAAGGTGGTACTGGTCACGGGAGACAAGGATTTCTGCCAGCTTGTCTCTGAGAATGTAACTCTGGTAGACACAATGAGAGAGCGCAGGACCGGCGTCGGGGAAGTGCGGGAGAAGTACGGGATCAAACCCGGACAGATGATCGATTTCTTCGCACTTGTTGGAGACAAGGTAGACAATGTTCCGGGAGTGGCGGGCGTAGGAGAAAAAACTGCTTCAGACCTCATATCAAGGTATGGGGACCTAGACGGCGTATATGGCAATCTTGAGGAACTTCGCCCCGCAGTCGCAAAGAAGCTTCTGGAACATAAAAACGAAGCGTACCTAAGCCGTGAGCTTGTCACCATAAAAACAGACGTCGAAGTGGGAACCGCCATAGAGGAATTCAGCTACGGTGGATACGCAGCCGGGGATCTTCAGAAAATATTCTCGGAACTTGAATTTGAAAAGCTCCTTGAGGAGATCGGAGGCGTGAGTGCGCAAGGCGAGGAAGAAGCGGTAAAATACGATTCCTACGAAACCATCTTCGATGAGACGTCCCTGGGCCGGGTCATAGAAATGATAAAAAAAGCAGGAGAACTCTCAGTGGATCTTGAGACAGACTCAAGGCTTGCTATGAACGCCGGGATAGTTGGCTTTTCTCTGTGCACAGATCCGGGCCGGGCCTTTTACGTTCCCGTGGGGCACACCGGAACCATTGAAGCCGAAAGACAGATAGAACCCGCGGCGGCACTTCGAATGCTGAAGCCGGTTCTTGAATCCCCTCAAATAAAAAAAACCGGGCAGAATATAAAGTACGACATGCTCGTGCTTAAAAACCACGGCATAAGCCTAAAAGGAATTCACTTTGACACGATGCTGGCCGCACACCTGCTCGACGCTTCACGGCAAAGTTACAAGCTTGATGAACTTTCAAGAACCGAGCTTGGTCACAGGATGATTTCCTATGATGATGTCACAGGAAAGGGGAAATCAAGGAAGAACTTCGCCGAAGTTGATATTGAGACAGCGACCAGGTATTCCTGCGAAGATTCGGATGTGGCGTTTGTTCTTTCAAGGAAATTTCTTGAAACTCTCAAAAAGGAAAGGCTTCTTGACCTCTACAGGAAAAACGTTCTGGCTCTTCTTCCGGTTCTCTGCGACATGGAGTTTACAGGTGTGAGCGTCAACACTGCAGGGCTAGGGGCAATGTCAGAGGAGTTCAGAGAAGACCTTCATTCCATCGAGGCCGAGATATATGAAAAAACGGGAAGCAGTTTCAATATAAACTCAACAAAACAGCTACGCGAAGTACTTTTCGAAAAGTTACAACTCCCTGCAAAGAAAAAAACCGTAAAGGGTGCTTTATCAACTGATTCCGAAGTGCTGAGAGACCTTTCGACAATGCACGAGGTACCGCGTCTGATACTCAGGCACAGGTTTCTATCCAAGCTCAAGTCAACCTACGTTGACCAGCTACCCAAGCTCATAAATCCCGCCACGGGGAGGATACACACCTCTTTTAATCCAGCCGGAACATCTACCGGGAGACTTAGTTCAAGCGACCCGAATCTTCAGAATATCCCGATAAAGACCGAAGACGGAAAAAGAATAAGGAAATCGTTTGTGGCAAAGGATGGCTGCGTCATACTGTCGGCCGATTATTCCCAGATAGAAATTCGCCTGCTGGCGCATTTCTCAGATGATCCAACTCTGCTTGAGGCACTCAGGAGCGATAAGGACGTGCACATGGCGACAGCCTGTGAGATCTTCAACGCCGAAGAAAAAGAGATCACTTCTGAGATGCGGAATCTCGCCAAAACCATAAACTTCGGCATAATATACGGAATAAGTGCTTTCAGGCTCTCAAAGCAGCTAGGCACCACGGTTTCCGTATCAAGAAAGTACATAGAACGGTATTTTGACAGATACTCGCGGGTAAAAGCCTACATGCGCTCATCGGTTGAAGAAGCCAGAACCAGAGGGTATACGGAGACGCTCATCGGAAGGAGAAGACCGATACCGGAGCTTGTCTCTGGAAATAGAATGGAGAGGGGCAGGGGCGAGCGTGAGGCTATAAACACCCCGATACAGGGATCTGCGGCCGATATAATAAATCTGGCAATGATCCGCATATTCGCAAGGCTTGAGGAAGGAAATTTTCGCTCCAAGATGATTCTTCAGGTTCACGATGAACTTCTCTTCGAGGTGGAGAAAACAGAACTTGAAGAACTAAGAACCCATATAAAAAACGACATGGAAAACGCCTGGGATCTCAGGGTGCCGCTCAAAGTGGAGATCCGTGCCGCGGAGAACTGGGCAGAAGCACACTGATAAAGACAGCAAAAATGAATTCCGGAAGAAAAACTCTGATTCTGCGTGCCCTGATTCTGCTTTTTGCGTTTCTGCCTGCGGTATCGGCCCACGCCGATGTAAACAGGAAAAAAATACTTTCCTTTATTTCGAAAAACACTTCTTCAAAAAGCAAAGTCGGGATCATGGTCCGCTCGGCAGACACCGACAGAACGGTTTTCCGTTATAACAGTAACAAGGAGTTCATCCCCGCTTCCAACAACAAGGTTCTCTCCTCAGTCGCCGCACTTTCACTGCTGGGAAAGGATTTCCGCTTCAGAACGGAGTTCTACCTGGGAGGAGGAATACACTCAGGGGTCGGACACGGCGGTCTTTACGTAAAGGGGTACGGAGATCCCACAATTGACATCAGCAAACTCCGTGAGATTGCGGGAAAAATAAAGACCCTCGGCATAACAAGAATTGACGGTGGAATCTACCTTGACGGCTCATATTTTGACGACATTTACCACGGAGAGGGCTGGGATCCCGAGTGGTTTGATAAGGGATTCTGTCCCCCCGTAACGGCGATTTCACTTAATTATAACTCGGTCAAGATAAGGATTTCCGCATCCAAGGTGGATGGTGCACCCGCAACAGTGAGAACGGAACCACGCGAGTTTCCCTTTCAGATCAGAAACAGCGTAGTGACTACCCGCAGGAAGTCGGGCGTTACGGCAAAATACACCGAGCAGAACAAACTCAGACTTCTTGGATACGTCTCATCCCGCAGAAAAGCCGAAACTCTGGAGCTTTCGGTACCCGACCCATTTTTTTACTTTGGCGAAACGCTAAAGAGAGTTCTTGAGAAAGACGGTATCGAGGTAGAAGGCCCCGTAGAACGCGCAAGAGTACCCAAGTGGGCCGGCCGTATAATGACCCATTACTCAGAACCTCTGGGCACAGTTATCCGGGAGTACAACAAGGAAAGCGTCAATATAATCGGGGAGAGCATAGTAAAGGTAATCGGAGCCAAGTTCTTAAGAGTCCCGGGTTCATGGAAGTCCGGCACTTACGTAATGGAAGAACACCTGAGAACTATGGGACTCAACGGGAATTTCTCCATGGCCGATGGTTCCGGGCTCTCAAGACTGAACAGAGTGTCCCCTGAAGACCTAACCGTGGCGCTTACCAAAGCTTATAAAGACCCGGATATTTCTGAAGAGTTTATCGCGTCTTTACCAATCGCCGGAGTTGACGGAACCCTTAAGAAAAGGTTTCGCAAACTGAAGGGCAGAGTATATGCGAAAACCGGGTACCTTGAAGGAGCCAGATCCCTGTCCGGCTACGTCTTCGGGAAAAACGGGAGAGTTTACGTTTTTTCCATAATATCAAATGGCATGGGGGTAAAAGTGAAAACTCTTCAGAATCTGCTTCTGCGGGAACTTGTTTACTGACCCGCTTTGTGGAAACCGTAAGCCAGTTTCACAAATTCCTCTATAGAAAGCGATTCCGCCCTTCTTCCCGGTTCAATACCGGAATCCGAAAGTGCTTGTTCGACTGTCTCTTTATCAAAAAAATTACCGAGCGAATTCCTTATGGTTTTTCTCCGCGAGGAAAATGCGTGTCTGGTAACAGCCCTGAAGGTCTTCTCAATGGATGCCGGGTAGGCAGGACTCTCAAGCGGGTCAAGAATCACCACTGCTGAGTCCACATCCGGGGAAGGGTGAAACGCGCGGCGGGAAACCCCAAAGGCAATCTCCACGCTGAAACAGCTCTGAAGAAGCACCGAAAGAGAACCATAGCTTTTTCGTCCCCTAACGGAGGATATCCTCTCGGCCACTTCTTTCTGCAGCATAACGACTATTTTTGAGAAAAACTCCTTTTCATCAAGAACTCTGAGCAGAATCGGGGTTGAGATGTTGTAGGGAAGATTAGATACGAGCTTCATTTTTCCCCCGCAAGAAAAATGCCTCAGTCTGCTTTTAAGTATGTCTTCGTAAACGAGCCTCACGTTTGGGAATTCCCCGAATTTTTCGTCAAGGAAGTTTCTAAGCCTCTTGTCTTTTTCAATCGCCGTGACTTTCCCCGAGCTGCGGGAGAGATGCTCCGTGAGACTGCCCTTGCCGGGGCCAATTTCGATTACGTGATCTTCTTTGCTAAGCTCGGCGACTGTACAGATCTTACGAAGTATGTTTGGGTCGTAGAGAAAATTCTGTCCAAGCCTTCTGGTCTGATGAAATGTCTGCTCCTGTTTCATGTCATCTGTCCACCCAGAGCAGACACAGCATTAGAGCAGCATATGAGTACGGAAGCAGAGCCAATGAACAGTGAAGTTATTCTTCTTTGAACCTGAATATCTTCTCCTTGTCCTTTATCATCCCCAGTTCCTCTCTCAGTATCTTCTCAAGATATTTCTGGTCCTGCTCTATAGACTTTATTTCCTGCCTGTACGAATCGTTTTGTGCATTGATATCTTCTATTCTCTTCTCTACCCTCTTGTTTTCGTTTTTGAGGAAATAGACCTTGGAAATCTCATTAAAAAACATAAGGCCCACCACTACCGCAATTACCGAATAAACAGCAAGTCTGATGAGTCTTTCCGGGGTCATATATGCTTTACAGGGTTAAATTCCCGACAAGAAAAGGGTTGGTTCTTTTTTCAGTTCCCACGGTTGTCTGCGGGCCGTGTCCCGAATGAATCTCGTAGTGGTCAGGATATTTGAAAATCTCGGAGCGTATCGACCCGACAAGCTCCGTCATTGTCGTTCCCCCGGTAAGATCCACCCTGCCGACACTCCCAGCGAAAACTGTATCGCCTGCTATTATCGATTCCCCGAAGACAAAACATATATGTCCCCAGGTATGCCCGGGCACAAGAAGTATCTCTCCTTCGAGATTTCCCACGCAAAGAGTATCTCCTTCCTTAACGTATCCATCTACCTTGGGAATCTCAACGAAGTCAAATCCAGGGAACCTCATCTTGGCCTGAGGGAGAACGTCGAGCACAGGCTGTTCCTTTTCATGTATGTAGAAAGGTACGCCGAATTTCTGCTTGAAGACTTCGACGCCAGCCACATGGTCCAGATGCGTATGGGTGTTGACTATTTTTTTTATCTCGAGTCCCGATCTCTCGATCTCGGCGGATATCTCCTCTATCTGCTCCCCTGGATCAACGAGCATAGCTTCGTTCGTATCTTCATCCCCTATGATATAGCAGTTCTCAATGAATGCCCCTCCCGGGACGCATTTTATTATCAATCCAGTCTCCTTTGTGTTCTATAACGCACGGAAATCAAGGAACCCGCCTT
>JAPOSJ010000098.1 GCA_026709745.1 Candidatus Dadabacteria bacterium
CTTTACAAAAACTATGAGAAGCAGTACCACTATGGGACTCAGGTCTATGGAGCCAATGGGAGGAATATATCTTCTGGCAAGACCCAGAACTGGTTCCGTAGCCGAGTAAAGAAATCTTACTATCGGATTGTAGGGATCGGGGTTCACCCAAGAAAGTATCGCCCGTCCCACAATAATCCATATATATACGCTAAGCAGTATGTCCACCACTTCCGCTATGGCCCTTAATAAATTGTCTCCTACTATTTCCATCTCATTCCTCCTCTTCTGAAAGTTCTAAAGAACGGTTGGTCGCGGACTCTACGGCGGATATAACCGCAGCCCGGAAACTGGCACGCTCAAGGGAATGAATCCCACTTGCCGTAGTACCCCCGGGCGATGTTACCATATCCTTTATCTCGGCGGGGTGCCCTACGCCTTCCTGAATCATTTTGGAAGTACCGAGAACAGTCTGCGCTGCAAGTTCAATGGCAAGCTTCCTTGAAAGTCCCATCTTGACTGCGCCGTCGCTTAATGCCTCTATAAACATTGACACAAATGCAGGACCGCTTCCGGAAATGGCAGTAACGACATCCATCAGTTCCTCGTTCTCAAGACGGAAGGCTTTCCCCAAAGACCCGAAAATCTTGATAACAAACTTTTCTTCTTCTTCCGAAAAACTCTCGGCGAAATAAACGCAGGAAGCTCCTTCGAGCACAAGGCTGGGGGTGTTGGGCATAACCCGCGCAAGCTTTATTTCTCTTCCGATAAGTTTCTTTATGAAAGAATGTCTCACCCCGGCAGCGATCGACACGTAGAGCTTGTCTGTGGTGGCGACGTTTCGAACTTCTCTGCAAACATGAGATAGCACCTGAGGCTTGACGGAGAAAATCGCCACATCCGAGTTCATAACCGTTTCACTGTTATCGGGAGTGGTGAAAACCCCGTAACGAGACGACATGTAGGAGAGTCTTTCGGGATCAACGTCCGAGAGCGTTATGTCCCTTTTCTTAAAACTACCAGAGGAGAAAAGTCCCCTTACCATAGCCTCGGCCATGTTTCCCGCACCTATAAAGCCTACTCTTTTCATTTTAAGACTCACTAGGATCTCCGACCGAAAAGCGCGGTTCCTACCCTGAGAAGCGTGGCTCCTTCCTCGATCGCTACCTCGAAATCACCGCTCATACCCCTCGAAAGCTCCTGCATGCCGGGAAACTCTTTCGCCACACTGTCTCTCATCTCTCTTAACTCCGCAAACCAAGGCCTGCTCATCTCGGAATCCTCAAAATAGGGCGGCATAATCATAAGTCCTTCAAGCGAAACGTTAGAAAACCTAGAAGCGTTCTCAAGAAAGCGCCGAAGATTGCTCTCCTCTATCCCGTTTTTGCTCTCTTCCCCGCCGTTTATCTCCACAAGTGCACGCACACAGACGCCGGAAGCCTCTGCCCTTTTATCAAGTTCCTCAACAAGCGCCATGTTGTCAACCGCGTGCACAAGGTCCACCTTACCCACGACATATTTCACCTTGTTTCTCTGTAAAGCCCCAACGAAATGCCAGCTAAGTTCCCTGGCACAGCCAGAAGCCTCTTTCTGCTTGTCGCGAAGTTCCTGAGCGTAGTTCTCCCCGAAATCTCGAAGCCCCAAGCGGGCTGCCTCAAGAATTAACTCAAGAGGAAATTTCTTGGAGACTGCCACCAGCACCACCTCATGTCGACCCCTTCCTGACCTGCGACATGCTTCCCCGATTCTCCGTTCCACATCTTCTATTCTTTCTTTAAATCTCATGCAGACCGCACAGTTACCCTATCCGAGACAAAAACAGGTTCGGGAAACAAAAATCTTGCCATGGCTTGTTTACTTTTCAAAACCAGCGTCGTCGTATTACTTCTTTGCAAAATGGTTTTTAAGAAAAACCGCCGAAAATAGCACTGAGGCTGCCAAAAACAGGTTAAGAAAACTACCTTTGGCGTTACCGCTAGTTGAAACAATCGCGCATCCATCATCGCCACTCGCCTGGGGATGATATCCTGATCCAATGATGAGTTTCTCACCCCCGAAAAAGTCTGGATCGCTGAAACTCACAACATAGCTTAACTTCGGCACATCTCCTGGGGCTATGCCTTCTTCGTTTGTCGCCGGAACTTCGTCTGTAGGATCATCCCACAGATACTCCACAAACTCCCCTTCGTGCTCACCCTTGTCCTTAAGGGCGTTCACTATCAGTTCGCCAACATTGTCTCCGTTACCATCTACAACATCTAGAGTTGAGTTTTCAAGGGCAGGTGAATTACCGTTAAAAAACACGAGCTTGTCTTCCGTCATGATAAACAGATAGACGGCCTTGTATGTCCATGGCAGTTCTCTCCAACAGTTGCGTATGGTCGCAAGCTTTGCGGGAGTCTGTCCGACTTCCTCCACCTGCTGCGTTAAATGCTTTCTGAATTCTCCCACAAAGCCCTTGAGAGTATCTCTATCTGTAACCTTGTTGGCGGTTACACCCTGCTTGAAATAGGGTTCCTCGTTAATTATTTCGCTTACGAAGTAAGGGCATTCTATATCGTCAAAACTTACGTCATCAACATGGTGCAGACCACCAACGAGTATGAGTTCGCTTTTCCAGACTGGATGCTCAAATTTAACGGCACAGGTCACCCTGTTTTCATTGTTTAGGACATATTCAACGCAGCCTTCTTCATCAGCTTTCGCTATGAGTTTCGCAGCTTCTGAACCCTCTGAAATATCCAGGGTTCCATTCTGCGCCCCAGGGTAATGAGGATGAGTATAGATTGTTCCTTTCTCATCTATCGCCATGAGATATACGGTGCCGTTTTTCCAGTCCCCTCCATCCATGGTCAGGCTTCTCTCAAACTGTATGTTGTCGTTTGGGTCGTCTATACCTTCCCAGTGCACCTTTGCGTGCAGAACAAACTCCTTCATCTTACTTTCATCCGCCACCGTGACATCCACGGCAGTTACTTCATAAACGTGGTTATCATTATGGGCCGAGGCCGTGTTAGGAATTGAGAGAAAAACAGATGCTGCCAATGCACATACAAGGAAGGCTGACGATCCGCTTCGCGAACAGATTTCCTTTTTTCTCGAGCATTTTTTTAGGAAACCTGTCGGGAGCAGGAACATGATTATAATCAAAAAATTGAGCGCAGCGTTTCGGGGAGCATGCGGGCTTCCCGCGATCGCACATCCGTCATCATCACTCTGCTCGGGATAAATCCCCGAACCCCAGATGACACGTCCTCCTGTGGGAAGCCGGGTCGCAACAACATAGCTCAACTTCGGCACATCTCCTGGGGCTATGCCTTCTTCGTTTGTCGCCGGAACTTCGTCTGTAGGATCATCCCACAGATACTCCACAAACTCCCCTTCGTGCTCACCCTTGTCCTTAAGGGCGTTCACTATCAGTTCGCCAACATTGTCTCCGTTACCATCTACAACATCTAGGCTTTTATTCTCAAGGCTTGGAGTATTGCCGTTTAGAACGACCAGCTGGGTACCTTCAGTCATGGCGAAAAGATAGACGGAATCGTTTTTCCAAGGAAGCACTCTGAAACAGCTAAGAGAGTTAACAAAAGCTGTTATGCCCATACTGGCCACAAAGCGGTCATAGAATCGGGCTGTCTCTTCTACAAATTTCTTAAGCGTATCTCTGTCCACCACGTCGGCGGCACTCGTTTCGGAAGCATAATAGGGACACCTGAGACCGGAAAAAGAGAGGTCAGAAAAATTATGGTCAAGCCCCGCAACTAGGACGGCTGGAAATGGTGGATCCTGATAATCAAGGTCAGAAGAAGCTATGCACGCCGCCCTATCGTCACCCTCAAAGATGTAATCAAAGCATGCAACTCCCTCTTTGCTCTCTCCAAGCCTGCTCTCCTCATCCATTAATCCATTCCTGAGCCGCTCCATTGGATTATAGGTGTTAAGCGTTCCTCCCTGGGCGAGCGGGTAACGCGGATGGGGAGTCTGTATCGTGCCGTCTGTGCCCATACGAAATATATATATGTTCTCGTCTGTGTTCTGCCAGTCTCCGTCTGGATCATCAATACGCTGGAGAAAGGGTGCGAGACCCGTGCGATAATCCACCAGTTGCTTCATGTGAGCCTTTGCGTGCAGTATGAGCTTCTGCATCTGGTCCATATCACCGGCCGTGACATCCTTTGCGGTTATGCTGTCGGCATCATGGTTGTTTTCGCGTCCCAGGCGAATCGGGATATCGGTATAATCATGGGCGAGCAGCAAAGCTTCGGAAGAGAAAAAAATGAGTAATGACAGCATACAGAATGCAGCTGCTTTTCCCACATTTACAAAAATTTTGTTGACAGAAAAACTTTTTTCTTCAGAATGCGTTTTCATCGTTATCTCCTTGGATTTTTATCGCACCATCATTTTATCGCACCATCATGAGGAGTTTATCATAATTCCTTTCTGATTGTAATTTCCAGAAGCGGTGAAACCAGCTTGTCCGGACGCACACGACTGCGGATAGGGGAATAGCTGCCACATAGAGAGACTTGAAAACGAGCCTTCGGTGTATACACTCATCGCATCAACTCAAAATGGAATTCAGAAAACTTTATCTGCAGGGGAAAAAAAGTTTCGAGGAAAACGGTTTCGAGTGCCCGGACATAGAGGCCAGAGCCATACTCGCTCAGAGTCTCGGTACAGATCCGCTTGAGATCTACGCCCACCCGGAAAGAAGTGTGGACCCCGGAAGAGCACAGGTATTTGAAAGGCTTATTCAAAGACGCCTCTCAGGTGAACCTCTCGCGTATGTTACAGGAAGGCGTGAGTTTTACTTAAGGAACTTTTCAGTGACACCGGACGTTCTCATACCAAGACCTGAAACCGAAACGCTCGCGGAACTCGCAATAGAAACCGCGCGGCGGATGAACAGTCCCCGCGTCCTTGATCTCGGCACGGGAAGCGGGTGTCTCGCCATAACGCTGTACACCGAAACTCAGAACTGCGAGATTTTCGCCTCCGACGTGTCAGCGGCGACTCTTTCGGTAGCGGCGCGAAACGCAGGGGCCCATTGCGCACGCGTCCGTTTTGTGAACTCGGATCTTCTCGGCTGCTTTGCAAAATCCTCGTTTGATATGATAATTTCCAACCTGCCATATGTTTCCGGGGCAGAATACGCAAAGCTTCCAAGAGAGATAAAACACTATGAACCCCTCTCGGCACTTCTGGGCGGAGAAGATGGACTTTCGTGCATAAAGAAAGCAGTGGACTCAGCTCGGGAAGTTCTGCGCGAAGGAGGATTTCTGCTACTTGAAATCGGATCCGGGCAGGCTAAGGATGTGGAGAGACTGATAGGCAAAAACGGTTTTTCGGATATAAGCTTCAGAAACGATACGAGTGGTATAAAAAGGGTGGTGAAAGCAACTTGGAGAAAATAATAATAGAAGGAAAAACCAGGCTCTCAGGAGAAATAAAGGTAAGCGGCGCTAAAAATGCCGTACTCCCGATAATGGCCGCCTGCATACTCAACGACGGGGAGAATACTATCTCGAACGTGCCGGATCTGGCAGATGTCCGAACAATGATCAAACTCCTTGAAACCCTGGGCGCAAAATGCGAATACTCAGACGGGGAACTTCTCATTGACTCAAGCGCCATCAGGAGCTATAAAGCACCATATGAACTTGTAAAGACGATGAGGGCTTCGGTATTGGTTCTGGGACCCCTAGTCGCGAGGTTTAGAAAAGCGGAGGTTTCTCTCCCAGGGGGATGCGCAATAGGTGAAAGACCAATAGATCAGCACATAAAGGGGCTGCGCATCCTGGGAGCGTCGGTACGCCTTGAAGACGGCTACGTGAGCGCCTCCGCGAAAAAGCTTGAAGGAACCACCGTTCCCTTCGACCTGTCGACCGTGACGGGAACCGAGAACATAATGCTGATTGCAAGCGTCTGCGAAGGGGAGACGGTAATCCTAAACGCCGCCTGCGAGCCTGAAGTTGTGGACCTCGCAAACGCGCTCAATCTCATGGGAGCAAAAATAGAAGGAGCAGGAACAGATATAATAACGATAACGGGTGTAAGCTCGCTTGGAGCGCTTTCGGACTACACAGTGATGCCGGATAGGATAGAGGCGGGAACCCTGATGATAGCCGGGGCTCTTAACGAAAGCAATCTTACTATAAACGGCTGCAGGTTTGAGCACCTCGGAGCACTTTCAGGAAAACTGCTTCAGACAGGAGCCTGGATCGAGAAAAACGGAGACTCATCTATAAGGGTGAAGGGTGCGGCAGAGATAAGAAGCATAGATTTCTCAACCCTTCCATATCCCGGGTTTCCAACTGACATGCAGGCCCAGATGATGATACTGATGTGCTTAGCGGACGGAATGAGCGTTATAACGGAGAATATATTTCCACAGAGATTCATGCATACCGCAGAACTACGGAGAATGGGGGCGGACATAAAGCTTGTCGGAAACAGCGCAGTTGTAAGGGGAGTGCGAGAGATTAAGGGTGCCCCTATAATGGCAAGCGACCTCCGGGCAAGCGCGTCGCTCGTGCTGGCTGGCCTTTGCGGCACGGGGAAAACGGAAGTGTCAAGGATCTACCATCTTGACCGGGGATATGAAAAACTTGATGAGAAGCTGCGATCCGTGGGAGCCAGCATCTGGAGGGAAAAAGAATGATCACCATAGCAACGCCCAGGGGAAGGTTGCTTGAGGAAACTGTCGAGCTTTTCCAAAGAGCCTCAATAGAAATAACGGAGATAATCAAGGACTCGAGAAAACTTATATTCGAATTCAAACAGGCGGGAATTAAACTGCTTATAGTGAGACCCACCGACGTCGGTTCTTATGTTGAGTACGGGGCCGCGGACTGCGGAATAGTGGGGAAGGACACCCTTATTGAGCAGGACTGCAATCTTTATGAACCTCTTGATTTGGGAATAGGAAAATGCAAGATGGTGGTAGCAGCTCCGAAGGGGTTTGGAAAATCGAGCAAGGCCTCTCTGCGCATAGCAACCAAGTATCCGAAGATCGCAAGCGATTTCTACAACAGAAAAGGCATAACAACGGAAGTTATAAAGCTTTACGGTTCAGTTGAGCTGGCGCCGATAGTAGGTCTTTGCGACGCAATAGTGGATCTTACTGCAACCGGGGAAACTCTGAAGAAGAATGACCTTGAGATAGTGGAAGTGGTAGAGGAGATAAGCGCGAAGTTCGTCGTTAACAAAGTGAGCTTGAAGATAAAGTCAAGAGAAATAAAGGATCTGATCGTACGGCTTGAAAAGGCAAGATAAAGATTCCTTCTCCCATCGTTTGTACACATCAGAAAAGCTCAAGCTGCGTGGCTTTGCCACTTCTGAAACGGGAGATGTCAAAGGGCACCTTCTTCCCTGGAAAGCCCAATCTTCTGTAAGCCAGGCGAAACATTCTTTCGGTCTGCTCGGCGAAGATACCGGTGCCCTTCATCCGGACTAGGTACTCAGAGGAGTTAAGATCTCCCTCTCTCATCGACCTTATTCTCCCTAGAATCTTTTTCTTTCTGTGTGGATAGTAGCGCTTGAGCCAAGCGGAAAAGATGTCGGCAACTCCGTAGGGAAGTCTGAGCATCACGTAGCCAGCGTCGAGCGCCCCGCGGTCCACAGACTCCTTCATTATGGCCGGAATCTCATGGTCGGTAAGCCCGGGAATCACCGGAGCTATAAGCACCGTGACGGGAATGCCGGCGTCTACAAGCTTGGCTATTGCCCTCAGCCTGTATTCGGGATGCGAGGCGCGTGGTTCCATTTTTTTTGAGAGTTCACCGTCAAGGGTAGTGATGGAGATGACGACGCTTGCACAGCCGATTCGCGCCATATCCGAGATAATATCAATATCGCGGGTCACAAGATAATTCTTGGTTACTACCCCGACCGGATTTCTGAATTCACGCAGAACCTCGAGGCATTTTCTAGTTATCCGAAAATGTTTTTCCGCTGGCTGGTAGCAGTCCGTAACGCCGCTTATCGCTATCGGCTCGGGAACCCATTTCGCCGACATAAACTCCTTTCTCAGAAGATCCGGGGCATTTTCCTTGATGAAGATTTTCGTTTCGAAATCAAGCCCGGCGGAAAGTCCCAGGTATTCATGAGTGGGTCTTGCGTAGCAGTAAACGCATCCGTGCTCACAGCCCCTGTAGGGATTAATGCTCGCATCAAAGGGAATGTCGGGACTCTGATTGCGGGAGATTATGGTTTTTGTAGCGTCCCTGTAATAAACCGTTCTGGGCAGGCTCTCGGGGTCGGGAACATTTTCCTCCGCAACAAAATCAATTCGCTCAAAGCGCCCCACGGGGTTCTCAGGAGATCCTCTACCTTTTATTAAAGGCTTCATTTTTGATTCTCACTCCAAGAGAGAAAGCCCCGAAGCGGCTTCGGCCGCCCAAGGGCTTTTAGAAAACTCAGCGGTTCTACAGCTTCAGTTTATGTTCTTCGGCACCGGGTCGGCATCGAGCGTATAATCGGCTTTGGGAACAACAAAGTTTTTAAGCACAGGCTCATCCGAGATGATTACCTTATCAATAACCTCGTCCACGTGTTCCACTGGCGTTATCCTGACCTCTTTTCTCACGTTCTCGGGTATATCCTCGATGTCTTTTGTATTATAAACTGGAATCAGCACTTCTTTCACCCTGCCCCTGTGGGCCGCAAGGATTTTTTCCTTTAGTCCCCCTATGGTAAGCACTCTCCCACGAAGAGTTATTTCCCCGGTCATCGCGATTTCTCTGTTTACGGGCTTTCTCGTAATGGCGCTCGTAATGGCGCTCGCTATCGCTATACCGGCACTCGGTCCGTCCTTGGGAGTAGCTCCTTCCGGAACATGAATGTGTATATCCACATTCTGATAAAACAGCCTTTCAAGCCCCAGGTGCTGCGCCCGGCTTCTTACGTAGCTCATCGCTGCGCGAGCGGATTCCTGCATCACCTCCCCGAGCTTGCCTGTAACAGTGAAATTTCCCTTGCCCGGCACGATAGATGCCTCTATGGTAAGAAGCTCTCCTCCAAGCTCCGTCCACGCAAGACCCGTAGCGGCCCCTACCTGGTCGGTTTTCTCGATCTCTCCATACTCATACTTAGGAGTGCCAAGATACCTGCCAACACTCTTGGCGGTAATGTTGACCCCTTTGGTCTTTGTCTTCTCAACTATTTCCCTTGCCACCTTCCTGCAGAGGGCCGCTATTTCCCTCTCAAGATTCCTAACCCCGCTTTCCTTTGTGTATCTCCTTATGATCTGCACAAGCGCCTCGCTCTTTATGGACACTTTGTGGTCATTGAGGCCGTGGTCTCCCTTCTGCTTCCCTATGAGAAACTTCCTGGCTATCTGCAGTTTTTCCTGCTCAGTGTAGCCTGGAAGACGTATTATCTCCATGCGGTCCTGAAGTGCCCAGGGGATTGTGTGCAAAACGTTGGCCGTCATTATGAACATAACCTTTGAGAGATCATAGTCGGCTTCAATGTAGTGATCGTTGAAACTTGAGTTCTGCTCAGGATCAAGCGCCTCGAGAAGCGCAGAGGCGGGATCTCCTCTGAAATCCATCCCAAGCTTGTCTATCTCGTCAAGGAGAAAAACCGGGTTTACGGTCCCGGCCTTTTTCATTCCCTGTATTATCTTGCCTGGAAGGGCACCTATGTAGGTCCTTCTGTGTCCCCTTATCTCAGCCTCGTCCCTTACTCCGCCAAGGGACGTCCTGACAAACTTGCGTCCCATCGCACGTGCTATGGATTTGGCCAAGGATGTCTTTCCCACTCCAGGCGGTCCCACGAAGCAGATTATTGGCCCCTTAAGCTTTTCGGCAAGAACACGAACCGCCAGATACTCAAGTATTCTCTCCTTGGGTTTTTCAAGGCCGTAGTGATCCTCATTGAGGATCGACATGGCTTCCTTGAGGTCGAGGCGGTCTTCTGTCTTCTCCTTTATCCAAGGCAGGTCGAGAAGCCAGTCTATGTAGTTTCTCACCACAGTTGCCTCAGCCGACATGGATGACATCATGCGAAGTTTGTTTATCTCCCTCTTCACCCTCTGCTCCACATCCTCGGGAAGTTCTTTTTCCTTAAGCTTTTCCTCAAATTCATCTATTTCGCTTTTAAGCTCATCACCCGTGCCAAGCTCCTTTTGTATGGCCTTCATCTGCTCGTTAAGGTAGTACTCTCTCTGGGCCTTCTCCATCTGTTTTTTGACCCTCTTCCCTATGCGCTTTTCCATCTGGAGTATCTCAAGCTCCGACTGCATTTTCTCGCATAGCTTCTCAAGTCTCTTGAGGGGATCGAGCACCTCCAGAATCTCCTGCTTGTCGGAAAGCTTCATATTAAGATGGGACGCAACAGTATCGCTGAGCTTCCCCGGTTCCTCGATGGACATGAAAGTAACAAGGGTCTCTGAGGGGATTTTGGTGTTAAGCTTTACGTAGTCCTCGAAAAGCTTGGTCGCAGAACGCATCAGCGCCTCAACCTCCACGCTTTCTCCTGAAGGTTCCTCAATCTCCTTCACATTCACGGCGAACATGTCCTTGTGGGAAACAAAGCCCAATATGGAAGCTCTTTTTTTGCCTTCTACAAGCACCTTGACCGTGCCGTCGGGAAGCCTCAGCATCTGAACTATGGTTCCGATGGTCCCGATTCTGTACATATCCTCGTTTCCAGGTTCGTTCACCTTCGCGTCTTTCTGGGCCGAAAGAAATATCTCCTTGCTACCCTTTGCGGCCTCTTCAAGCGCCTTGATGGACTTCTCCCTGCCGACAAACAGCGGAGCCAGCATGTATGGATAAATAACTACGTCGCGAAGAGGAAGCAACGGAAGAACTTTCTCGTTAACGTTTGGGGAATCTGGCATTTTTTATCTCCTCGATAAAGCGGCTTATTTAGAGTATATAATACTGGTCAGGATATTTACAACCCCGACTCTTGGTATCGGGGGTATAATCCGAAGGAAAAAATCTTACTTGGAAATTATTACCATCTAGTAGTAATTTTTAATAATAAGGTTATCATTTACAAACCAGAAAGGAAAACCAAGGAGGAATTAAAATGATTGACAGTGACATACAGGACGCCATAAACACGCAGATAAGAAACGAGTACTACTCATCCTACCTCTATCTTTCTATGTCCGCATACTGCGAATCCAGAAATTTTTCCGGTTTTGCAAACTGGCTTCGCAAGCAGAGCGACGAGGAACTTGTGCACGCGATGAAGTTCTTTGATTACTTAAACGACAGGGGAGGAAGGGTGGTTCTTGAATCGATAGAGCAGCCTGCTTCCGAGTTCGGAACATTCCTTGAGATGTTTGAGGATGTGCTTGAGCATGAAAGGGAAGTGACGGGGATGATAAACAACCTTTACGATCTCGCCACTTCGAAAAACGATCAGGCTACCCTTGTAATGCTCCACTGGTTCATAGAAGAGCAGGTAGAGGAGGAACAAAGTGCCGAGGCGGTCGTGGAACAGCTGAAACTTGCCGGTGACAATCCTGCTGCACTTCTCATTCTTGATAGAGAACTTGGCGGAAGAAAGGAAGAGTAAAAGGCGATAAGCGGAAATTTCATGCTACGTAAGGCGGATTCCCCAAACTAAACTGGGTCAATTCTCCGGTAAAAAACAGCATTGTCCGTCGACAGTTACCGCAATCCGAATGTTGTTCTCATCTAAACTGGAGCGAGTTAACTTGGGTGGCGGGAAAGGTTGCTACAGAAAATGTAAGATATTTTCTGTAAGTCAAAGCATGAATAAAATGCATAAGCCTTAAGGATACCTTCTCAAGCAAATAACATTTTGCAGAAACTTTCTTAAAATCAAATCAAGACGTTTTTTCTTTATTTTGACACTCCCCTGTGTATCATAAGGGGGTCACGGTTAAATCTGTCCACTGCAGATTGGAAAAGAAGGAAGCAGAAAGTTGGGAATAAAGTACAGCAGTCCTGAAGTAAACAGGCAGATCACAAAACAGCTTATAAACGACTACGGGGCAATTGTGTCCACACTAGTCAAGGCTTTCGGCTACGAAAGTCTTGAGCATGTGCAGAGAGTGTGTGCCAACTCCTTTGAGAAAATGAGGACCAGATGGGGAAAAGAAGGCATTCCTGAGGATCCTCAAGGTGCCGTGTGGAAAAACATAACTGAGAACTCAAACAAGCTTTTCTGCAGAAAGATAAACTATCTCGCAAGGGCAACTAGCGAAGAAGGCGCAATAGACGTATCGGACTTTCAGCTCCCCTTTCCGGAAAAAGAAGAAATGGCGAAAAACCAAGTCGAGATGCTTTTTGCACTGTGTTCACTACAGATTGAAAATTCCCTTCGAAAACAGCTCATACTGAACATACTCTGCGGGTTCTCTGCTTCATCCCTCGCGAGGATACTTGAGAAAAACGAAAAAACCCTTGAAGACCTACTTGCTTCGGAAAA
>JAPOSJ010000239.1:0-5113 GCA_026709745.1 Candidatus Dadabacteria bacterium
CCAGTGCTTGTTTCTGGCCAGATTCAGCGCATATTCCCTTTCATCTCCCATATAAACACGTGTGGTCACTATGTCATAGGCAGGTGAAAGTTCCGGTGTGACAGTGTCGGGATAGATCAGCGACCAGTTTTTCAAATGGGCATCACCGTTAGCCAGGAGGATGTTAACAAGCAGTCGTCGGGCGAATTGCTGGGCGTTTTTAAGCCCGTCGCCTGTGTACTGGTAAATAATTCTGCCTATCTGCTCATAGCTCGGCCCATCATATTTCTGCTGCGGGTACTTCACGAGAACTTGGGCAAAATCTTCTGCGTGAATGCGCTTCTTCCCCGCCCGGTCAAACCGCCGTATGGCAAATGCAAATTTTTCATCAGGGAGACTGATGGCTGGAAGTTTATCTATAGTGTCCATTTCAACCAGCCTAATGTCCGGTATATCAATGCCAGCCATCTGCGCAAGCCTCATGGCGGTGAATTCGTTTAAAGGTACGAGTTTGTATCTAGTGGACGGGGTTTTAATGATCCAGTCTCCAAGCTCTCCCGATTCAGCAGTCCTGTAGCGCCCATCTTGGTTCAGCACTGAGAATTTAATCTGTACACCGGCCAGGGAGAAATGCCTTGTTTCATACGCAAAGCCGGTTTTAACCGCGGCAGACCCTGGAGCTAATATGTAACCTGGAATGTCTTCGGATCTTGCAGGGGTTACGACAAGAGCCCCGGGTAAGTCCTCTCCGAGGCGGGTGATCAGTGCGAATTCATTGTCAGTATGGATTTTCAGATATTGTGCCAGCAGCTCTCTTAACGCTCCCTCCGGCAGCAGATTGGAGAGTACCGGATGCAATCGCTGCCTCCTTGACCATGGTTTTTCAAGCACCTTTTTTACATTGGGAAAATCCGGGTGCGTTGTTAGAGTCAAAGTTGGCCGCGAACTGTTCTCCGTAAACTCGGGCGCGAATGTGAGGATGTTATGACCATCCCTGTAACCCGTCAGATATCCGACCTTTTCGCCGTGCAGGGTAAGCGCTAAAATATCAACTTCTTCTGTGCTGCTCATATCATTCCTCAAGTAGCCCTTCCCAGGGATCGTCGTGAGGTGGCTCCACATTAGGACCGCCATAAACTTCAATTTCGGCTGTGGAGGTTCTTCCTTCAAGTATGTCACGAATCGCGCGCAGTTTTTCCTGCGGTATAAGCAGAACTTCCATCCTGAGCCCCTTGGCAATCAGTTCAAGGGTGTGCAGGCGTGGGTTGCCTCTCGATTCAAGCCGCTGATACTGCTGCTTTGACATGCCGATGCGAAGCATCATGTCTTTTTGCTTAAAACTGAGATATTTTCGGCGATTTTTAATCTGATTTAGTATTTTGCTCATTTAAGCCTTTTCTCCAAAGCAGTTAAGTAAACAGATAAGATTTTCTTGACAATATTATAGCAACATATTAGTTTCTTTTTCAGAAATTACAATAAATAAGTTGCTTTTACTTCAAAAAAAAGCATATATATTTTATTTTTTGGTCTAAAAGCAGCTTTATCTGGCATGAAGCTGCTTTTGGAAAGAGCGATATTTGCCCTGCCAAAACAGCCTCAGGAGGCTTTGCGCCTGGCAGTCGAATAAGGTGATATCTCAAGTGAAGACACCCTGTTATCAGCGTACATGTGATAACCTAGCGTGGCTATCATGGCCGCATTATCGGTGCAAAGAGCAGGCGAGGGGATAAAAACGTTTATTTCTTCGCTTTTTATTCTCTCTTCGCTTAACTGCCTCAGCCTTGAGTTGCAGGCTACCCCGCCTGCCAGTACAACACTTTTTACTCTGTTTTTCCTCGCGGCTTTAATCGTCTTGTCAATAAGGGTTTCCACTATGGCTTCCTGATACCCGGCGCATACATCAAAAAGATTCTCTTCACTTTTTACAGGGCTTTTCCTTATGTGGTTAAGAAGGGCGGTTTTAAGCCCGCTGAAACTGAAATCAGGGGATTCATTGTTAAACGGTCTTGGAAAGCTGATGGCATCGGGATCGCCGTTTTTTGAAAGTCTGTCTATCTCGATTCCTCCGGGATACCCGAGCCCGAGGGCCTTCGCTCCCTTGTCGAAGGCTTCACCCGCCGCATCGTCTCTTGTGCTTCCCAGCAGTTCAAAGTCAAGAAAGCCTCTTACCATGTAAAGGTTTGTGTGCCCTCCTGAAACTATGAGTGCGACAAACGGGAAATCGATTTTGTTTTCTAGGTGCGCCACAGCTATGTGCGATTCCAGATGGTTTACTCCCAAAAGAGGTTTTCCGTGGGAGAATGCAAGTGCCTTCGCGGTTGAGATTCCGACAATAAGCGAGCCTATGAGTCCAGGTCCCTGGGTTACTGCTATGGCATCAACTTCCCCGGCTGAAGTCTCGGCGGTCTTGAGTGCTTGATTGATTACCTGGAGGATTATTTCCGTGTGCATGCGTGACGCTATCTCAGGGACGACTCCGCCGAAAGTATTATGAACGTCGACCTGTGAGGAAACCACGTTTGAGAGCATTTGTCTTCCATCTCTTACTACTGCTGCGGAAGTCTCGTCGCATGACGTCTCAATACCCAGAATAAGATAAGACATAAACCGAACCTCCCTGATGAGATGGTTAATAACTCTACCCAAGTGTTCTATTTAGTGAACGGTGCGCGAGTAAGGGTTTTCGACCCTGACCCGTTTTCAGACAAAGATGTTCCGGTTAACATTCGGTGAGTTGCGAATGCCTTATTATATAGGAGGTTACGATGCCGAGGACTTTCAAATTATTGGTTCCTTCTCTGTTTGTTTTTCTGCTGTCCGCCTGCGGTTGTGGGGAAAAAACCGCCCAAGATAATCATGCAGAGTTTCCGTCAGAATCAATATCCGAGGAAACTCCTGTGGATCCAATGCTTTCGGGCATATCTCTCCCCGAAGGTTTTTCTATTTCCCTTTATTCAAACGAGGTTCCCGGCGCTCGTTCGCTCGCCCTTGGAGCCAATGGCACATTGTTTGTCGGCACCAGAGATTCAACTGTGTATGCCCTTAGCGATACAGACGGCGATAACTATGCCGAGACCGTCCATATAATTGCGGATAACCTTGATACTCCAAACGGCGTTGCATTTCGGGACGGAGCGCTTTATGTAGCTGAAATAAGCCGGATTCTCCGCTATGACGGGATCGAAGGCCGTCTTTCATCCCCTCCGGATCACGTAGTTGTAATTGATACGCTCCCCAGAGACAGACATCATGGTTGGAAGTTCATCCGGTTCGGACCGGACGGAAAGCTCTATGTTCCGGTCGGAGCGCCGTGCAATGTCTGCAGAAAGGGGGACGAGCGCTACGCAGCGATCCTGAGGGTCAATCCGGACGGAACGAATCTGGAGGTTTTTGCTCATGGAGTAAGAAACACCGTGGGTTTTGACTGGCATCCGGAATCTGGTGTGTTCTGGTTTACGGATAACGGAAGGGACAACATCAGCGTAGATCAGAAAATTAATGACAACAGTCCTCCGGATGAACTTAACCGTGCTGTGGAAGCTGGACTCAATTTCGGTTTTCCTTACTGCCACGGGGCGGATGTTCTAGATCCTCAGTTTGGCTCACAACGCGGTTGCGACGAATTTACTTCTCCCCAGTGGGAGCTTCCTGCACATGTCGCGGCACTTGGTATGAGGTTCTATACGGGTTCCATGTTTCCCCGAGTCCTGGAGAAACGTGATTTTCATTGCGGAGCACGGCTCATGGAACAGAAGCGTACCTGTAGGTTACAGGGTGACCTCGGTGCGCCTCGACGAATCGGGCAACGCGGCTTCATACGAACTGTTTGCCCACGGTTGGCTTGGTAGTGACGGAACTGCTTGGGGAAGGCCAGTTGATGTGCTGGTTGCTCCCGATGGAGCACTGCTCGTATCTGATGACCGCAGGGGAGCCGTTTACAGGATTTCCCGTTGAAAGATCAAGGCATCACCAGCACATTTTTGTTATTCAAATTATTTGTAAAGGAACCTATAATCCCCTAAACTAGTCAATATCTAAAGCGTTTTTGGCAAGGGAGCATAGTTCATGAGTTCTTCTCGGAAAAAAGAGAAAATACCTGCCGGGTCTGTAATAACCAGAGACCCTTTTCCCAAATCAGAAAAGATATACGTGGACGGAAAAATCCACGATATAAAGGTAGCCATGAGGGAAGTTGAAACCGATGATTTTCTCTCGGATTCCCCAGATTCTGAGCGCTTCAGGATAACTCTTTATGACACAAGCGGCCCCTACACTGATCCCGAAGTTGACATTGATGTTCACAGGGGCCTGCCGCCTCTTCGTGAAAAGTGGATAAGGAAGCGGGGAGATGTGGAGGAACTGCCCGGTTTCTCCTCGGATTTTTCCACAAAGAGACTTGAGGGTGCAAACGGAATAACCTTCAGGAACATAAAAAAGCCCCTTCGCGCATTGCCCTCGCAGAATGTAACCCAGATGCACTATGCGAAAAAGGGAATCATAACGCCCGAGATGGAATACATCTCCATAAGGGAGAACCAGAGGATCGACGAGCTAAGAGACTTATACGGACAGCTCGGGGCTTACCACGAAGGAGTAGACTTTGACGCGCGCATTCAGACCGGACACATCACTCCAGACTTTGTCAGGGAGGAGGTCGCGGCGGGACGTGCCATAATTCCGAACAACATAAACCACCCAGAAAGCGAGCCCATGGTAATAGGGCGCAATTTTCTCGTGAAAATAAACGCAAACATTGGAAACTCCGCCGTTACCTCAAGCATTGAAGAGGAGGTCGAAAAAGCTGTCTGGGCGTGCCGGTGGGGAGCCGACACTATAATGGATCTCTCGACCGGGGAAAACATACATGAAACCAGGGAGTGGATAATAAGAAATTCACCTGTTCCCGTGGGAACCGTTCCCATATATCAGGCACTTGAGAAGGTTAACGGGAAGCCGGAGGAACTTACCTGGGAGATTTACAGAGATACTTTAATAGAGCAGGCGGAGCAGGGAGTTGATTACTTTACCATACACGCTGGAGTGCTCCTCCGCTACATTCCTCTTACCGTTAACAGGGCTACAGGGATAGTTTCAAGAGGCGGGTCAATAATGGCCAAGTGGTGTCTCGCAC
>JAPOSJ010000239.1:5123-12227 GCA_026709745.1 Candidatus Dadabacteria bacterium
GTGAAAGCTTTCTCTACACCAATTTCGAAGAGATCTGCGAGATAATGAAGTCTTATGATATAGCGTTTTCCCTTGGTGACGGTCTCCGGCCGGGCTCCATAGCCGACGCCAACGACGCTGCGCAGTTTGCCGAGCTTGACACTCTCGGGGAACTAACTCAGATAGCCTGGAAACACGACGTTCAGGTCATGATAGAAGGCCCGGGACATATTCCCATGCATATGATAAAGGAGAACGTGACCAGGCAGCTTGAGATATGCGCAGAGGCTCCCTTCTATACTCTTGGTCCCTTGACTACCGATATAGCTCCTGGTTATGACCATATAACTTCCGCCATAGGGGCGGCGATGATAGGCTGGTATGGAACCGCGATGCTCTGCTATGTTACACCGAAGGAGCACTTGGGTCTTCCAAATAAAAAGGATGTTAAAGACGGAGTTATAACCTACAAAATCGCTGCGCACGCCGCGGACTTGGCAAAGGGTCATCCCACAGCACAGCTTCGTGATAACGTACTAAGCAAGGCTAGGTTTGAGTTCCGGTGGAATGATCAGTTCAATCTTTCTTTTGATCCGGACACAGCGCGCGAGTTTCATGACGAAACCCTTCCCGCGGAAGGGGCAAAAGTTGCACACTTCTGCTCCATGTGTGGTCCGAAATTCTGCTCAATGAAAATCACGCAGGATATAAGGGATTACGCAAAAGAACATGGTCTCTCGGAGATAGATGCTGTTCAGAGAGGACTTGACTCCAAGTCGAGAGAGTTTGCGGATAAGGGCAAAGAGATATATGTTGAGCGTGGGGACTAGGTTATCGGACAGCGGCGATCGAACAGGGAAACCTGCCGGTCGTTTTTAGCCCGTCCAGTAACTGATATTGGAATAATGAATGATATTATTTCAAATCGAAGTCCCGTAGCGATGGGAATACCTATTTCAATACCGGAGAAACAGGTTGTGAATTTCTGCGAGCGCTGGAATATCGTTGAACTGGATTTTTTCGGCTCTGTTATTCGAGATGATTTTGGACCCGACAGTGATGTAGATGTTCTGGTACAGTTTCAACCACAGGCTCATCACGGTTTTCTCAACATGGCTTGCATGGAGCAGGATTTGAGCGAAATCCTGCAAAGAAAAATAGATTTACTCTCCCGCCCTGCCGTTGAAAAAAGCCGAAATTACATTCGTCATGAAATAATCCTTAAATCTGCCGGGGTATTCTATCCAGTGCAATGAAGCTGCTTACTTGCTCGATATTCTCCTCGCCGCACAAGACCGCTGAGGAGTTTACATCTGATCAGATGTTCTTGAAATAATAGTTTTTCTGAATGGGTGATTTTTCAACTATGGATAAAGAGAAACCTTTTCGTGGAAGTCTTTTTTCTCATGATTTTCTGACTCATTCTATAGATAAACTGCTTGACTGGAAAGATTTTAGTTCTGATTCCGTAGGCAGCTTTTATGAATCCCTAAGGGAGATATTCAGCAGGTTTCCTGTTGAACAGAAACCAAACGAAAGCCAGACGGAAACTGATCTAATCTGGCCGGTACTCGAACTCCTTGGCTGGGATTCAAGTCTGAAACAGCAGAATCTTGCCGTGCGGGGAAGGCAGGATGTGCCCGACGGTCTTCTGTTCGCCGATGAAGTGGCCAAGGAGCAGGCCAACGGCTTTGCCGAGGAATGGAAACGTTACCAGTTCGGTCTGGCCGTGGTTGAATGTAAACGCTGGCTTCATCCCCTTGATCACAGGTCGGAAGCCGTGGGGGGGGGCAGTGACGGCACCCTCGACCCAGATGCTTCGCTACCTGAGGTGTGTGGATGATGTGACTGAAGGAAAACTCCGTTGGGGCATTCTGACAAATGGAGCAAGATGGAGGCTTTACTATCAGGGTGCTCGATCAGTCTCTGAGCAGTTTCTGGATATTGACCTCGGGTGGATTCTGAATGTTTACGATAAAAATGGCAGTTCTTCCACTATCTCTGAATTGAACCGCCGCTGGCTTAAAGTTTTTATTCTCATTTTCAGGCGCGAAGCCTTTATTCCCGGATCTTATGATCACCGTACATTCCACCATCGCTCTATTGAAAAAAGCAGGTTCTATGAAGAACGAGTAGCCGGCAGCCTTTCCGAACTGGTTTTCAAAAAAGTTTTTCCGGATCTTGCCCGCGCCATATCCACTGCCGCCCCCGAAGCTCCCTTGGAGCAGGTGCGAGATGCCGCGCTGATATTCCTTTACCGTCTTCTTTTCATATTGTACGCGGAAGATCGAGACCTACTCCCGGTTAACGACAGTCGCTACGATGATTATGCCCTGCGGGACAAGGTGCGCCTTGACATCAAACGCCGCAAGAATCAGAACGATATATTTTCCGAAAAAGCGGCGCGTTACTGGAACGCAATTGATGATCTTTGTCGTGCTATGGATGAAGGCGATACATCAATAGGACTTCCCCCTTACAATGGAGGTCTTTTTGACTGCGAGGCGACACCGCTCCTTGAAGAGATCAAACTCAGCGACAGTGTTATGGCCGACCTGATTGATGCGCTTTCCTTTGAACGGATGGAAACCGGACGGAATTATATCAACTATCGCGATCTCGGGGTACAGCAGCTGGGGTCCATATATGAACGTCTGCTTGAATACGAGCTTGCTCTTGAAGACGGAGAAGTAGTCGTTCGCCCGAATATTTTCGCGAGAAAAGACTCTGGGAGCTACTATACTCCTGATCATCTTGTCGCTCTGATAGTAAAGGAAACTATCGAACCCCTTGTGCGAAGACGCATGGATGAATTTAAGTCCAAAGCAGGAAAGATTGCTGAAAATGAATCGTTAGATGATGCTATGCTCGGGTCTCTTAAGGAAGAATTTGACCCGGCGGAGCGTCTGCTTGAGCTTAAAATCTGTGATCCCGCTATGGGTTCCGGTCATTTCCTTGTGTGTCTTGTGGATTTTATTGCCGACAGCGTGATATCAGCTATGGCCGATTCAGAAGCCCTTGTAGAGAATTACATCTCTCCTTTAAACGAGCGGATTGAAAAGATTCGCAACAGAATAATGGCGAATGCCAAAAAAAGAAAATGGAGCGTTGACTATGAACATCTTCAAGACCGCGACGTAATAAGGCGCATGGTGCTCAAGCGCTGCATTTACGGGGTTGACAGGAACCCTATGGCTGTTGAGCTTGCCAAGGTTTCTCTCTGGCTTCACACTTTTACTCCCGGGGCTCCTCTGAATTTTATCGATCACCACCTGCGCTGCGGAAACAGCCTGTTCGGTTCTTGGGTTAGGGAAGGGCTTGGGAAAGCCAAGAAAGACGGAGGACGTCTTCTGCTTGGAGAACGTCTGGACCGAGCGGAACAGACCGCGGCCCGTATGCAGATAGTTGAGAATCTGACCGACGAAGAAATATCAGAAGCTCATCACTCCGCTGACATATTCAAGGGAATCAAGAGAGATACTGCACCTCTTGATTCTTTTCTCTCGCTCATACATGCCTTTGACTGGCTGCATATAAAGAATCGTGAGGATAAAGAGGCTATCAACGCTTTTCTTATAGGCACGCTGGGTGACCCTGTCGATATTGCTCTCGGCAAAAGCGATATTAGAAGAGATACCAAAAATGGGAAAACGCAGTCCGAGCGTTTTACAGAGCTTTTAGCAAAAGCTAGGGAACTGATAGCGGAAGAGCGTTTCTGTAACTGGCAGGTTATGTTTCCGGGGGTTTGGTCTGATTGGGACAGTTCCGGCTTCCACGGACTGCACGGCGGTTTTGACGCCGTAATAGGCAATCCACCATGGGACAAAATAAAACTACAGCAGGTTGAATGGTTTGCGACCCGTCACCCAGAGATTGTCCACTCCTCACGCGCCGCGGACCGAAAAAGTATGATAGCTGAGCTTGAGAAGATGGGAGATCCACTTGCGGAAGATTTCAACAGAGCTAAAAAGCGGGTGGAGAAAACGGCCCGCATGGCCAGAGCCTGCGGCGACTATCCTTTGCTTTCCGGCGGGGATATCAATCTTTACTCTCTTTTTGTTGAACGTGCAATGAAGATTATAAAGCCTGACGGGATGGCAGGCCTTCTTGTTCCCTCTGGCATTGCTTCTGACTGGACTTCGGCGACGTTTTTTAAAAAAGTGGCGACTGAAGGAAAGCTGAAAGCCTTTTATGACTTTGAGAACAAGAAAGTTTTTTTTCCTGACGTCCACGCGTCATTCAAGTTTTGTGTTTTTATCGCTGGGATGTTGTCGGAGGATGAACCAACAAGATGTGGATTTTACATACATCAACTTGAGGAGCTTAATGATCCCGAGCGTTGTTTCCCTCTTACCTCAGAAGATTTCTCCCTTATTAATCCTAACACAGGCACAATGCCGATTTTCCGGTCAAAAAGAGACGCAGAGCTCACTAGAGAGATCTACAAGCGCGCGCCTGTCCTAGTTGACCGGTCAAGCGGAGAAGAAGTAAAAACATGGCCGGTGAAATACTCTACTATGTTTCATATGACCAATGACTCAGGGTCTTTCCGTACTCGCGAGGAACTTGAGGAAACAGAAAAAGCCTATCCTATAACAGGCAACAGATTCGGCAGTCCGAAGGGGGAGTGGGTGCCTCTTTATGAAGGCAAGATGGTACAGGCTTTTGACCACAGGGCTGCCAAAATTATTATTAACTCAAAAAATCAGCATCGTCGTGCGCAAAAAAAGTCAGCTACACTGGAACAGCACAAAAACCCAAGCTGGTTTCCCAATCCACAATTTTGGGTTCTGAAAAGGGAAATATCATTTCCGGGAATGTCATATCTGCTAACTTTCAAAGATGTGACTGCTCCAACAAATGAGCGGTCCATGATCGCTGCTTTAATCCCTAGTTTTGGCGTAGCTAACACGCTTCCGATTATTTCTATGGGTGGACAAAGTACAGTTGATATCGTCCTTTTGCTCGCAAATTTCAATTCCCTACAATTTGATTATATCGCACGCCAGAAAATCCAGGGACAGCATCTGAACTGGTACATAGTTGAGCAGTTACCAGTGATTCCTCCAGATTTGTATGAGACTGAATGTTTTGGTCTGAAAACAGCAGGAGAAATCGTACACGAAGCCGTTTTGGAACTTGTATATACGGCCCATGACATGGCACCGTTTGCACGTGACATGGGGTATGTTGATGAAGACGGTGAAGCAAGACCGCCATTTCTCTGGGACGAAAAGCGGCGATTACGGCTTCGCGCCAAGCTTGACGCGGTATTTTTCCATCTTTACGGGGTCACAGATAGGGATGATGTTCGTCACATTTTCTCTACTTTTCCGATAGTGGAAACTCAGGAGACCAAAGCTTACGGTTCGTATCTGTCCTGCGAACTTTGTCTTGGTTACATGAACGCTCTTGAGTCAGGAGATCCCGATGTAGAGATAGTTTTATAAAAATTTCGTGAAATAATCTGCCTATTGGAAGAAATCAAGTGAGTTTCGGATTAGAGGAATCTTCCGTTTCTATATCACTTTCGATATTTGAAATAACCTTTTTCAGCTCCGCATAACTGCACTTGCGCGGTGAGAGCTTTTCAAGAGAACTCAAACGAATGCTTCTCTGCTCCAGGTGCTTCCGGTCAAGTGTTTTTGTAGGAATGACGTAAAAATTCCAATAGCTTGTATCAAGGGGCTGAAGAGGTTTTTCTCCCTTGAAAACGCAGAACACATAGATATCAGCCCAACGCTTAACGCCTTCTCTGTATTCTCCGGTTTCAGCATTCCAGCTTCTGTGAGGAGCAATGCCGAACTCAATAACAGAGGGTTTGGATTGTTTCCACGACTGCACGTATGCAGAACTCTTAATTTCAATTGTGGTGCCGGATTCCATGCGTATATCAGACTCATCCCACCCCCTTCTTGGTCTCCTATGCAAATCCAGTGCCGAAGCAACAAGAAATTCCGCCAAGATCCCGCGGGCAGTATTGTCCAAGAGCATTGAGCCTGACCATTTCCAGTAGTCAATCAGCAGTAGTGGTTGAGTGAACCTCGGCCCGTGAAATGATTCCAGGCCGTCGAGCAACTCGGGTTCGTGTTTGGATAGTGCGTTGTCCATGGGCACATAATTGTAGATATCCTGCGGTGATATGGCCAGATGATATGCCACTTGGCAACGTTATAATCTTTTGCAATTTAGAAAACAGGCTGTGTGAGTCGGTGTTGCCTGTCTCTGCGTTATTAAGTATATATTTGCAACCTATTACAGGCTCTTCTACGTTCCATGCCCAAGCGAACCGACATAAAAACCATAATGGTCATCGGCTCAGGTCCGATAGTTATAGGACAGGCCTGCGAGTTTGATTATTCGGGCACCCAGGCGTGCAAGGTCCTCAAAGAAGAAGGCTACAGAGTAGTTCTGGTAAATAGCAACCCGGCCACCATAATGACCGATCCGGACTTTGCAGACAGAACTTATGTGGAGCCGCTTGTTCCAGAGATACTGGAAAAAATAATTGAGAAAGAAAAACCTGACGCCCTCCTTCCTACAATAGGCGGGCAGACTGCCCTTAATCTTGCCGTTTCACTTGCCGAGTCAGGTGCACTGGAACGCCACGGTGTGGAACTCATAGGCGCAAAAATCCCAGCGATAAATAAAGCGGAGAACAGGGAACTTTTCAAAAAGGCCATAGCGGAAATAGGCCTCGAGGTGCCGAGAAGCGGTATCGCACACGATATGGAAGAGGCCTGGGAAGTTGCAGACATGATAGGGTTCCCAGTCTTTATACGGCCTTCTTTTACCCTTGGTGGAAGCGGCGGAAGCGTTGCCTACAACAAAGAGGAATTTCAGGAGTTTGCCAAGGCGGGAATCGAGAGCTCTCCTGCAAGCGAGATACTCATAGAAGAGTCAATAGTGGGGTGGAAAGAGTTTGAGTACGAAGTCATGCGGGATCATATGGATAACGTGGTCATAATCTGCTCCATAGAGAACCTCGACGCCATGGGGGTTCACACAGGAGACAGCATAACGGTGGCTCCAGCACAGACCCTTACCGACAGGGAATACCAGCATATGCGCGATGCTTCAATGGCGTAAATAAGGGAAATCGGCGTTGGGACCGGGGGTTCCACA
>JAPOSJ010000207.1 GCA_026709745.1 Candidatus Dadabacteria bacterium
AAACCCCCCACATGGAACTTCCGCGGCGGTTCCCGTCCTCAACCCCCGGGAGGATACTTGAGAAAAACGAAAAAACCCTTGAAGACCTACTTGCTTCGGAAAAAAAGAATATAACTGAAACATCCGTAAAGCTGACTCGGGAAGATAAGGAGCAAAAACTCTCAAGGGCAACCAGCAGCATATACGAGATATTCAGCCTCGGTCAGAGCGGTCTTCGCAAAGGAGCTGCTCCCATCGCCCCACTGTGTTTTGCCGCTATAAGGCTTGGCGAAATGCTGCTTGATTTCCCCTCGACGCAAAAACCCCACGTTCATGCCCTCGTGTCATTCATGCTGCTCAACGCTTCGAGGCTGCGTACCATGAACGACGGTGCCGGAAGGCCGCTGGGGATAAAGGAGCAGAACCGGGAACTATGGGACAGGAACATGATCAGAAAAGGGTTTGACCACCTCGCACTCTCGGCACGAGAGGGAGAAGAAGTCACGGAAATTCACCTCAAAGCCGCCGTAGATGCGGTGCACTCACTTGCGGAAAAATACGGAGACACCAACTGGGACCATATTATCTCTCTTTACGACAAGTATCTGGCATGCAATTATTGTCCGCTGGTCGCACTTCAAAAGGCAATCGCCATCTCCAAAACCCGTGGACCTCAGGAAGCACTTCAGGCCATAAGCGGAATACGCGAGGTTGAAAAACTGGGGTCGCACGACCTTTTTTACTCTACTCTGGGAAATCTTCATTTCCAGCTTCACAGATATGAAGACGCCATATTAAATTTCAACCGCGCGATCGGTCTTTCAGATACTTCCTTTGAAAAGACGTTTTATTCCAAGAAAATAAAGATTTGTGAGGACAGGATGAACATGTCGAAGCTCTACAGACACGAGGTTTCTTTCTGAATAGTTCCAAGTCGCTCAGCCGCATTCAGTCCTTAAATACGCCGTCGCATTATGTCTCACTTTATCCGTCGCACTCACTTCCGCCCAAACGCAATCCTCTGCACTGAATAAAAACACGGAGCAGTCCCCGTACTTTCAAAACAGCGTGGTTGTATCCGAGGAGAGGATTGCAACTCTAGTTGATCTATCCGTACTCAAACAGGGGGGGGGCCGTTGATGCCGCAGCAGACCCGAGAATACACCACCAGTGGCTACCTGACATCCTGCACATTGAGAAAAAATGGGCGAGAAACTTGCGGGAAAGCTGCAGGATATGAGATACGAACTGAAAGTAACAACTGCTCTAGGAAGCATGCAGAGCGCGACCGGAGCGGGCGGGAGATTTCAAGGAGCAGGAGATCCAAGACTCACAGGAGGAGCGGCACTTGGCTACTGAGCTGATATGTAAAGCATCCTGTCTATTGATTTTTTGGCCTTGTGCGCAATTTCTTCTGGAACCTTTACCTCATGCACCTCTTCCCTGAGGGAATTTAACACCTTCTCCACAGTTATCATCTTCATATACTCGCAGACCGCGCCCTCTTTGGCAGGGTAGAAATTTTTTTCCGGGCTCTGCTTTCTCAGCGTGTGGAGAATTCCGGTCTCGGTCGCAACCACAAATTCTTGCGTATCGGAATTGCGCGTGTAGTCAATCATCTTTCCTGTGGAAAAAAACTTTATTTCCTTCGCAAGCTCGTCGTCCCCGGCTGCGGAGTGAAGAAAAGATGTGGTGCATCCGCACTCTGGGTGAACTATCATTTCCGCATCTGGATAGGAGTCTTTTATTCTCCTTATGTCTCCCGGTCTTATTCCGGCGTGCACGTGACATTCCCCGGGCCAGACATGAAGTTTTCTACCCGTAACTCTAGAGACAAAAGCTCCAAGGAACATGTCGGGAAGAAAAAGTATCTCCCTGTCCCTAGGGATGGATTCCACTATCTTCACAGCGTTTGAGGAAGTAACGCAGTAGTCGGTCTCTGATTTTACGGCGGCCGATGTGTTGACGTAGGAAACCACTAGGGCATCGGGATGCTCGGACTTCCACTTTCTCAGCTGTTCAAGGTTTATGGTTTCGGCAAGGGAGCAGCCCGCCCCGGGATCGGGAATTAGCACCTTCTTGTCAGGAGAAATTATCGAAGCAGTCTCCGCCATAAAGTGAACCCCGCAGAAGATAATGATTGCCGCGTCGGTTTCGGAAGCTTTCTGTGAGAGGCCCAGGGAATCACCGGTATAGTCTGCAAGATCCTGAATTTCCGGTATCTGGTAGTTATGGGCCAGAATTACGGCGTTTTTTTCCTTTCTGAGCCTGTTTATTTCTTCTGAAGTGTCGTGTAAGCCATCCATTTTAACAGCCGGGCAATCCCGAGAGCCTGCCTTAAGATTTTATAACAGATCAAAAGAAATGTCTAAACAAGGAGCCGAGTGAGTAATAGCTCCCACCGATATGAAATCAACCCCGCTTCGGGCTATTTCCCCTACATTTTCAATGGTGACTCCGCCGGAAGCCTCGACAAGCGCGCGACGGCTTATCAGACGCACAGCCTCCCCTATCTTCTGGACATCCATATTATCAAGCATTATTACGTCGACTCCGCAGGAAACCGCCTCTTCCACCTGCTCCATCGTTTTTGTCTCAACCTCTATGGGGAAGTCCTCTCCGACACTCGCCCTCACTTTACCGACGGCGACCTCTATGCCCCCCGCAGCCCTGATATGATTATCTTTTATGAGCACTCCGTCGTAAAGTCCCGTGCGGTGATTATATCCCCCACCGGCAGCCACCGCATACTTGCTTATCCACCTGAGTCCCGGAAGGGTTTTTCTCGTATCCTTTATCTTTGCCGAAGAGTCCGCCGTGGCTTCGACGAAAAGAGAGGTAAGGGTGGAAATCCCGCTCATCTTCTGAAGGATGTTAAGCGCCGTCCTCTCCGCCGAAAGAATTGCCCTGCTTCTGCCCGTAACACGCGCCAGAACATCCGAGGGAAAAACCCTGTCCCCGTCACAGACAAACTCCTCCCATTCGCAGACAGGGTCAAGTTTCCGGAAAACCTCGCCCGCAAGCCAGATTCCCGAAATCACGCCTGAAGCCTTCGCGCACACTTCTCCTGATAGCACGGCATCTTCAGAAACGGTGCTCTCAGTCGTAACGTCGCCCCTACCTATATCTTCCACGAGGGCAAACTCCAGAATGGCTTCGACTTCCCGGGGATAACTTTCACGCGTATTCATCAATCGCTCCCATAAACCTCAAAACCCTTCCTGAAAACCAGATGCTTTTCATAATCCACATCCTCCTGCGGATAATCGGATCTCATATGGGCTCCGCGCGACTCTCGCCTCAAAAGAGCTGCCTGAGCAACAAGCAAGCACACATCAAGCATCGTTCGGAGCTTAAAGGCAAACCACCCGGAAACCCCCTTGGCTTCGGAGGAAATCTCAGAAATCCGCGCCACGAACTCCTCTATGCCCTCCCGCTCTCTTACTATCCCGAGATGCGCGCTCATTCCCTTGATTACAGCATCGCGTGCATGGTTGAAAAACTCGGCATTGGCTTTTCGAGTATCGGCAAGCATAAAGCCGGAAAACTCCCTGACGCCGCCTTGGTACAAACCTAATGCCGCCCCGTCAACACACCTTTTGGCAAACACCATACACTCGAGCAGGGAGTTACTCGCAAGGCGGTTAGCACCGTGCACCCCCGTGTTCGAAACCTCACCGCAGGCATAAAGTCCTTCTATGTTAGTCTCTCCCATGAGACCTGTCCTGACCCCGCCTATGGTGTAATGTGCGGCGGGGGCTACGGGAATTCGGTCCCGGGCCAGATCAAAACCTGAGTCCATGCAAAGTCTATGTATGTTCGAGAATCTCTTCTTCACAAATCCGGGGTCCATGTGGGATAGATCCAGATAAACATAATCTTCCCCGCAGGATCTCATTTCACTGTGAATCGCTTTTGAAACCACGTCTCTCTGCGCAAGTTCAAGAAGTGGGCTGTAGTGCTCCATGAATCTTTCTCCCCTGGCATTCAGCAGATAGGCACCTTCCCCCCTTATGGCTTCGCTCAGAAGAAAGGAGTTTTCCCTCAAGCCGCTGAAAACCGTAGGATGGAACTGAACAAACTCCATATCAGAGATATCCGCCCCAGCTCTCCAAGCAAGAGATATGCCCTCTCCCGAGGCTCCTTCCGGATTCGTGGTCCTTCTGTAAAGGGCACTTGCACCGCCTGTGGCCAGTATGGTTGAAGAAGAGGAGATTCTCACGTAGCTTCCCCTTCCCTCATCGTAACCCCAGACACCGTAGCACTTATCTCCGTCCGAGATTATGTCTGTAACGGTAACAAGCTCCAGTATGGTCACAGATTTGCTCGATCTTACAAAAGAGATGAGAAACTCTATCATCTCCTTTCCCGTGGAATCGCCTCCGGCGTGAAGCACCCTTCTTTTGGAATGACCGCCTTCAAGACCAAGCAGAAGACCGCTGTCGTCAGAATCAAACTTCATTCCGAGATTTATAAGATCCGCGACTCTCTCCCTGCCCTCTTCAACCAGTATTTCCACGGCGCGTCCATCACAAAGCCCCCTTCCAGCAGCAATGGTGTCCTCCTTGTGAAAAACAGGTGAGTCTTCAGGGTCGACTGCAGCTGCTATCCCCCCCTGGGCCCAGTAGGAATTACTTTGCACGAGGGTCTGCTTGGTAACCACCACGCACTGACCGAAAGAAGAGGCACGCACCGCCGAGTAAAGACCCGCAAGCCCTCCTCCTACAACGAGAAAATCGCATTTGATGTCTATAATTTCCACACTCATCGAAACCGTCCGCCTTATCCCTCTAGCTCACCTCGGATATAAGAAAATTCTCTATCTTGCGGAGTCTGCGCTCTCCGCTTATTTTGCGCCCCCTGGAATCGCGCACGTAGAACGTGTCCACGATCTGATCCGCCCTGGTGGAGATCTTTGCGTAGTCAATCGAGAGACCAAGCCCGGCAATCGTCTTGGTGATGCCGTAGAGAAGGCCCTCCCCGTCATGGGCGTAAATCTCTATCACTGTAGCTCTCTCGGAAGACTCGTTGTCAAACACTATCTCCGGGGGATATTCAGGGATATTTTTTGTGTAGGAGGAGTAGTTTTTCTGCCTCCTTCTCACCAGTTCTTCAACCTCCACATCTCCTTCAAGCACTCTGCGAAGGTTTCGCTCCACCTTCTCCCACAGCTTAAGGTGCTCCTGTTCGCTTAAGTGGTCGACCCTGTCTACGTAGAAAACGTCAAATGCCTTTTTGTCAAGGGTAGTTACGATTCTTGCTCCTAGGATATTAAGCCCGTTTGCGCTCAGAACGCCGCAGAACACCGAAAATATTCCTTTTCTGTCCGGAGCACAGATGGTGAACTCGTCATATTCCCCGTATGGGATCACTTCCGTGGCAAACTGCCCCTCCATAGAATCCAGCAGCCCGACATGGCGTAGGATGCTCTGTCTTGAGAACTGGCTGAAATAGGAGACCGGCATTTTCTTCAGTATCTTCCTCACGTTGCGCTCTGGAATCTCCCCTTCTGTGTCAGTCACTATATCTGAGGTCATCTTGCTCATCCATTCCTGTTCGGTTTTGCGGTGGTAGGTTCCCTCAGACATCTGCCGAAGCGCCTTCACGTAGAGCTCCTGAAGCAGCATTCCAGTCCAGTCTTTCCAGATGTCAGGACCGACTGATCTTATGTCCGCGAATGTAAGCAGGTAGAGAAGGGAGAGGGTTTCTTCGTCAGGAATGGACTTTGCAAGCCGTTTCAGCACGACTGGATCGTCAAGATCCCTTCTCTGGGAGAAATGGACCATCGCGAGGTGATGTCTCACAAGGAATTCAAGCTGCTCTGCGTCAGCAGTGCTGAGGCCCATTCTCTTTGCTATTTTGGGAATCATAGCGGCCCCTTTCTGGGAGTGTTTTCCCCCTTGCCCTTTTCCCATATCGTGGAAAAGGCACGCGAGGAAAAGAACATGTCTTTTCACCAGGGTCTCGGCAACCTTGATTAGAAAGGGAAATTTTTTCTCGTATTCGTAATTTATAAGCCTCTCGATTTCTCTCACCATGAATATTGAGTGTATATCAACTGTGTAGACGTGATAGGAGTCGTACTGAACCATGCAGACTATCCTTGCAAACTCCGGTATGAACCGTCCCAGAAGACGTATTTCGTTCATCTTGAGCAGTATTTTCGATACATTATTTCCAGAACGCAGAATCCGGAGAAATATCATGTTGAATTCCCGGTCGCTTTTGACTTTTTCGTCTATGCGCGAAACCTGTTCCGCCATGAGAAGTTCAAGGTACTCGCTGAATTCGACTGAGTAGCGGTCAGCGTACTCAAAAGCACGCAGGAAATTGCAGAAATCCTCACTGAAAACATTTCTGCTCGTCACGGAGAGATGTTTGCCCTGTATGATGAACCCATGGTTAAGATGAACAGCCTTTCTTGTGAGCCTGCGACGTGCAAAAACCCTCGTGCATTTCTCCGTGAGCCTTCGGGACTGCTGAACCACCACCGCGGCGCGCAGGTAGTAGATTCTCATGAATTTTTCCACCGCGCGTATCTTTCCATCCCTGTAGCCGAAGGACTGGGCTGCTTTGGACTGGTATTCGAAACTCAGGTTGTCATCTCTTTTTTTCGCCTGATAATGAAGCTGGGCGCGTACGAGCAAAAGAAAGTTAAGACATTTGCGCATCACCCTGTACTCTTTTTCCGAAACGAAACCTCTGTGAAGCAGTTCCTCGAAACTTTTAGCCTTGTAACTTGCCTGGGCTATCCACATTGCCGTCTGGAACTCTCTGAGTCCTCCCTGCCCCTCCTTCACATTAGGTTCGAGAAGGTAGAGGGTTTTTCCGTACTTCTCCAACCTGCTGTCCCTTTCCTCAATCTTCCTCTTTGTGAAATCGTTTGATATTTTGGGAAGAACCTCGCCGTATATTTCATTCTCAAGTTCTTCATAAAGTCCTCGGTCCCCGCAGATGAATCTGGAGTCAAGAAGCGAACTGAGAATTGTGACGTCATTTCTGTCCATCGAAAGTTCCGTGCATTCCTCGACATTTCTCATGCAGTTTCCCACATCAAGCCCGGTATCCCAGAGAAGGTAAAGAAGCCGCTGCGTTATATCCTCCACAAGGTCCTTTGAGCCTTTTCCGTGAAGAAAAAGAAGGTCTATGTCCGAGTATGGAGAAAGCTCTTCCCTGCCGTAACCGCCGAGAGCAACAATGCATGCCCCCTTAAGTTGAGTGTAGCCGTAGCTCTGCAGAGCGCGGCGGATGAGACTGTCCACAGCCATGCTTCTCTCGCGGGCAAGCTCATAGCCTATCATCGCCTTGTTTTTCCTTGTTCTTGAGTAATGGCGGCGGCGTATATGCTCGTAGGAGTCTGTAAAAAAAGTCAGAAGCTCCTTTTCATTTGTCTCAGTTTCTCTCACAGCAAAACAGAACTTACGCGTTAAATCCTGACGCTGAGCGCCACACCGTCACGAAGGGGCAAAACCGTGGAGAAAAACCCCGGATCCGAAAACAAAAGCCGGTTAAACTCCAAAACTCCCTGAGTACTCTCAGAGCCTCCGCCCGCAAGAACCCTTCCTCCCCAGAGCACATTATCCGTAATGAGCATCCCCCCTGGGTTAAGCTTCTCCCGTGCAAGCTCTATAACCCGTGGATAGCTCTCCTTGTCTATATCGTTGAATATAATATCAAACTTAGAGTCTGAATTCGCCAGTATATCGAGAGCATCCCCGCACACGAAGCGAAGCTTGGCAGCCTGACCGGCCCGCGTGAAGTACCCGTGCGCTGCCTCGGCGTTTTCCCGAAGCCAGTCCGTACAGGTTATCTCACCCTCCTCTCCGAGGGAATGGGCAAACCACAGTGCCGAGTACCCAAAACCCGAACCCATCTCGAAAATGCTTTTAGTACCACGAAAAAGACATATCTGCGAAAGGAACCTTCCCATAAGAGGCCCTACTATTTTCACGTCGCTTCCCTCCGCCCGCTTTTCCATGTCGTAGAAAACCTCGTGGACGCGTGGGTAAAAAGAGAGTATGTAATCTTCGATCTCTGGGTTAGTTATTCTTGCGACTTCATCCATCACCCATCCTCGCCCCGTCCGAAATCAACGAAGATCTCTCTTGTCCCCTGGGCCTTGTTCTCCATCCTTGCAAGAACAAAAAGAAGATCCGAGAGACGATTAAGATAAATAAGAATCTCTTTTCCCTCTCGAGAATCCCCGAAGAATGCCTCAACGCCTCTCTCGGCCCTTCGGCAAACGGTGCGGGCAAGATGAAGCCAGGCACCACCCTCCGCCCCTCCAGGCAGAATAAACTCCCGAAGCTCCCCGACCTCGGGCAAAAACTCATCTATTCGTTCCTCAAGCCGTTTCGCCATCTCACCGGTCACTCTCGGCGGGGAAAAAGTCGAATCCTGCGGGGCAGCAAGATCGCTTCCCACGATGAAAAGCGTGTTCTGTATTTCCCCTAGGAGATCCTTGACCCTGGGATCGACCGACTTTGCGTATGCAAATCCCAGAACCGAGTTAAGTTCGTCCACTTCGCCGTATGCACTTACCCTCAGGGATGATTTTCTCACCCTTTTTCCGCCCAGAAGCGAGGTTTGTCCCTCATCTCCAAGGCCAGTGTAAACTCTAGTTATTCTTTTCTTAGCCATTTTAAAAATTCTAACTGCCATCTCACGAGCTTCAATTGCGGTTTAACAATCTCTTAACTAGCCTTTGAGTCAGTACAGATGGAAACCGGGCAGATTCATATCTTCGGGTCCGCTGCTTTGATCCAATGCAGTCAGTATACGCTCAAGTTTTGCAATGTGCTCGGGTGCAATTTTCGCCAGACTTTCACCTCTGTATAAAGCTTTTAGACCGCGATAAAGAAACGATTTAATCTCTACAAAGAAAGAGGACCTGCAAGCGGGATGTTCAAGTCCAAGCAGTGCCTTGCCCGCCCTGGTAAATCATGTTAGTTTTTAACCCCGGTTTGTAACCAGTGAGGAGATTCACAGTGTCTTTTTCCCCCAGACTCAGAAACAGGATACAGAAAATAGCAGATGACCACGAAACCAGCCTCTCGGCGCTCATTCCCGTTCTTCGGGAAGTGCAGAACGAGTTCGGCTGGCTTTCCACGGAATCCATGGAAGAAGTTGCCGAGGTGCTTGAGATTCCAGCATCCTCGGTTCAGAACGTTGCGTCATTTTACACCATGTTTTTCACAGAACCCGTGGGAACTCATGTTATGTGGCTCTGCAGAACACTTTCCTGCGCCCTTCGCGGAGCTGAGGGTCTTGAGCATCATCTGTGCAAGCGTCTTGGAGTAAAAACAGGGGAAACCACTCCGGACGGGAAAATAACTTTTCTCGAAGCGGAATGCCTGGCTTCATGCGGAACGGCTCCGGCAATGCTTGTAGACGACACTCTTTACGAGAACCTCACCGAATCCGAAGTTGACAGGATAGTTGACGAGATCAAGAAAAGCGGATGAACGAGAAACTGAGAAAAGACGCGAGGACCCTTTTTGATCGGGCACTTCGGGAAGCCGACCCGGGAAAATGCGTACTTGAGCACCTTGAACTCAGAGACGAGCACCTTAAAGTCGCGGGGGAAAGTTTTGATCTCTCCGAGTTTGAATCTCTTTACGTCATAGCCTTCGGAAAGGCTGCGTCCTCAATGGCAGCGGCCCTTGAGGAGCTTCTCGGAGATCGGATAACCGAGGGAATAGTGGTATCAAACGTGCACGCGGAGCGGGCTTTTCAGAAAATGAACTTTCATCTCTCCTCTCACCCGGTGCCTGATGAAAAAAGCTTCAGGGCGGCAAAAGAAGCACTTTCGCTTCTTGAGAAATCAGGGGAGCGGGACCTTGTGATCTTCCTCATATCAGGGGGCGGAAGCTCCATACTGGCGATGCCGAGTGAAGGGCTTACAATGCAAGATATAAGAGCCGTCACACAGAAGCTAATGCTAAGCGGGGTCGACACATACGGTCTTAACACCGTGAGAAAGAAAATGTCCCAGATAAAGGGAGGAGGGCTTCTTAAAAAGGCTCTTCCCTCAAAGGTCATAACTCTTATCCTCTCAGACGTGGTGGGAGACCGCCTCGAATTCATCGCCTCAGGCCCCACAGTCCCCGATACAACGACTTATGAGGACGCCTGGAGAGTCATAGAGGCACTTGAGCTTGAGCATAAGATTCCCCCCAGAGTGGTGGTACATCTTGAAAGAGGCAGGAAAGGCAACACAGCTCCGGCCATGGACAGCCAACTCTACGAGCAGAGCGGAGCTACCACGGTCATTGTCGGGAACAACCACAAGGCAATAATCTCGATGGAGAAGACGGCTGAAGAAATGGGGTACAACACGCTTTTTCTCTCCTCCCAGATATCTGGAGAGGCAAGGGAAGTGGCCAAGGTGCTCGCCGGAATCTCCTTTGACATAAAAAGGTTTGGGAGACCAGTGCGCAAACCCGCCTGCATACTTTTCGGGGGAGAGACAACAGTGAACGTTACGGGACGGGGACGCGGCGGTCGTAACACGGAAACCGCACTTTCCTTCTGCTTTGAGATAATAGGAAGCAGTGGAATCGTCGGGCTTTTCGCCGGAACCGACGGGATAGACGGTCCCACCGACGCCGCCGGGGCCATATGCGACGGACAGTCGCGCCTTGCGGCAAGATCCATGGGAATAAGTGCGCGAGACCATCTGGCGAACAACGATTCCTACTCTTTTTTTGAAACTCTGGGAGATCTCGTAAAAACCGGCAGCACCGGAACAAATGTCATGGACGTGGGAGTGGTACTTATAGGGGAATGACAGAACATCGGAGAGATGGAACCTCAAAGTGATGGAAAATCTGACTAAAGCCTCCCTTCCGAGCAACGAGGAAGCAGAACGTGCGGTACTGGGCGCCATCCTCATTGAGAACAGCTCCATAAATCAGGTTCTTGAAATCCTGACAGCGGAGGATTTCTATAACGAGAACCACTCCAAGATAATGAGCTCCATGGTGGATCTCGACAGGGAAGGCACTGCGATCGATGTTCTTACTCTGTACGAGTGGATGGATTCTAAGGGAATCATGGAAGAATCCGGGGGAGCGGCTTACCTTACCTATCTTGTCTCTACGGTTCCAACGGCGGAGAACGTCACGCATTATGCAAGGATAGTCAAAGACAAGGCAGTTCTCAGAAAACTTGTTCTAACGGCAACCGACATAGCGCATCGCGGATATGGCCCGGATATAGAAGTAAACGAATTCATTGACAGGGCTGAGCAGTCGATTCTCGATATCGCGCAGAACAAGATAAAGCCAAGCTTCTGGCATTCAAGGGATCTGGCACCGAAGGCTCTTGACAACATTGAAGAGCTGCAAAAGAGAAAGGAACTCATAACGGGGATAAGAACCGGCTTTGAGAAGCTCGATCACCTGACTTCCGGTCTTCAGAAATCAGATCTCGTCATAGTAGCCGCACGTCCTGGAGCGGGAAAGACTTCTCTTTGCCTAAACGTAATCAGCAACGCCGCGTTGAACGAAGGTCTCTCCGTCGCGATGTTCTCTCTTGAGATGACCAAGGAGCAACTGATGCTGAGACTTCTCTCCATTAACTCCAAAGTCAGCTTTTCCGCTATGAGGAGCGGTTACATAAAGAATGATGATCTCGACAGACTGTTTGATTCGGCCAAGAGGTATGCAGACGCAGATATATTCATAGACGATACTCCCGCTCTAACAGTTCTTGAGATAAGAGCCAAGGCGAGACGGCTTAAAAAGGACAACCGCCTTGATCTGATCGTGGTTGACTACCTGCAGCTTATGAGGGGCAGCTCCAGAAATGAAACTCGGGAGCGGGAAATAGCTGAAATCTCAGGTGCGCTCAAGGCACTGGCAAAGGAACTTGATACTCCGGTAATAGGTATCTCGCAGCTGAGCCGCCAGACCGAGGCCAGAACAGATCGCCGCCCCCAGCTCTCAGACCTCAGGGAAAGCGGCGCGATAGAGCAGGATGCCGATATTGTGCTCTTCATTCACCGCCAGGACATATACAGAAAGAATCCTGAGGAAAAAGACGGCATGGCAGAACTCATAATAGGAAAACAGAGAAACGGTCCCACGGGTGTCGTGAAACTGGTGTTTCTTGAGCAAAACGGGGTTCCGAGCTTTGAGAATCCCTCAGAT
>JAPOSJ010000113.1:0-5085 GCA_026709745.1 Candidatus Dadabacteria bacterium
CCTTCCGTTCAGAATTCCTATCTGAACCTCTGCCGAACCCACATCGTTTTCATGCTTCCGAAACTCGCTTATGATCTGCACCTTCTCTTCTTTTTGCAAAGACATAAGTAATTTCCTCCTAGACCCTTGCCTGATCAGTTAAACACCCTTAAATGCCGGAACACTATATCCTTATCTTCCATATACTCAAATTCGTCCGAATCGGTTTTCGTCTCACAGATGGAAAGAATTGTTTTCCGGCAAAATATGGTGATTATATCCCTATTTTTAAATTCCGGCAATTCCACTCCCAAAAGACTCCCACGGGAAAGAGGAATTCCATTACGAACACTCTCGCATATACGCCCTTCCAGGTAAACCCTCGGGTAGCCTGATAAAACCCGTTCCAGAGGAACAATGCTGAAGTTTCCCGATTCCACATCCTCAATCCTTCTGGCGTCACTAAGCGTGAATTGACCGCTTCTGAGCCTTCTAAGCCCACAAAGATGGGCTCCGCATCCAAGCTTCCCGCCTATATCAGAGGCAATCACTCTTACGTAGGTTCCACGGGAACACCTGACGTAGAAAGTCGCTTTTGGACAGGAAAAATCAAGAAGTTTTATTTCCTCTATGGTGACCCTCTTCGATTTTCTTTGCACCTCTTTTCCGGCTCTCGCGAGAGCGTAGAGTTTAGTGCCTGAAACTTTTGCCGCTGAATACATCGGGGGAACCTGCATTATCTCTCCCTCAAACCCTTCAATAACTTCCTCTAGATCCTTTCTGCCTATATGCTCCGCATCCGCCCGTCCTGTTACAGTACCTGTGTCGTCCATGGTATCAGTTGACACGCCCAGTATCATCTCGGCCTCATATTCCTTAATATGGTCTCCGAGATAAGGAATAGCTTTTGTAGCCTGATTAAGGCACACGGGTAAAACTCCGGTAGCGAAAGGGTCAAGAGTGCCGGTATGACCCGCCTTCTTTGCTCCCAGTGCCTTTTTCATCCTGTTGACTATCTGAGCGGAGGTACAGCCTCTTGGCTTGTCTAGAACCACTACTCCGTCCATGACATCGCTTCTTGAATCGAACCGCAGAGTCTGCTCTTGATGGTGGCAAGCGGTCCGGAAATCAAGCAGCCAGCAGCCCTGCGGTGCCCTCCCCCGCCGTAGTGCCCGGCAATCTGCGCTACGTCGACGTATTCCTTGGACCTGAGACTGACTTTCCATCCCATATCGGGCTCTTGTCTGAGAAAAACCGCAACCTCAACCCCTTCAACAGACCTTGCCATCCCCACGATACCTTCTGAGTCTTCCTTTTTGGTACCGGTCTTCTCGAACATCTCACTCGATACGTGTACAAAAGCTATTCCCTCAGTGACCTCAAGAGTTTTCATCGCCAAAGTTCTGAGCATGACTTTTCCAATGGGTTCACTGTCATAAATGAATCTTGATATCTTTTCGGGGTCAGCTCCACAGTCAACCAGTTCGGCGGCAATCCTGAATGTCTCAGAACAGGTGTTTGAATACCGGAAGGATCCCGTATCCCCAACTATCGTGCAGAAAAGACATTCAGCTACTTCGGAACTTATAGGAACTCCGAGACGCTTTATAATTCCGTAGAGAATAACTCCCGTTGAAGACGCGTTCTCATCAACAATACAGTAATCGGAACCTGAGCGATTAGTGGCGTGGTGATCGATAGACACAACAGTAGCGCCACTGCGGGAGATAAAATTCTCAAATTCCTCTCCCGGCCGAGAAATGTCAGCACAGTCAAGAAGCATCACCACATCCACCTCGCCTGTAACATGGGCAACGGAATCGACAATATCGGAGCACTCTGGGAGAAATCGCAGGTAAGACGGAACCCCGTCCTTGTTGTACATAGCAACATCTTTTCCAAGTCTGCGAAGAACCAGCGCCACGGCCAAAGTGGAGCCCAGAGCATCACAGTCAGGATTCTCATGGGAAACAACAAGAAAACTGCTGCTGCGCCTTATGAGGTCAATAATATTATCCATCCTGCTCATCTGAAAGACCCTTTATCAGTTCATCCATTCTAGCACGCTTCTCGAGAAAACCGTCATACTCAAATTCTATGTTCGGAATTTTTTTTATCCTCAATTTCCTTGAAAGAACACCTCTTATATAGCCCGTAGCGTTTCTCAGGCCCTCAAGCATCTCCCGGGTGTCGGAATTTTCATCAAAAGAGGTAAAAAAAACTTTCGCATAGCTCATGTCATCGCTAACCCTAACGGCCGTTATGCTCGCCGACAACACCCTCGGATCCTTTATCCTGCCGCGTACCAGCATCTCGGATATTTCCTTTATGAGAAGATCGGATATCCTCGCAGATCTTTTGTAGCTGTGAGACATCTTCGGTTATCTAGAAATGAATGATATCCATTTCTTTTTCTCCAACGCGGAAATTTCCCGTACTCTCTGTAAAGGAAATCACCTTCTCCAAAACGGAATTCACGAGTGAAGAATCATTGGAAACATATCCGAACCCTATGGTGGCCTTGTTTTTGAGGTCCAGAGAATCAACTTCCGAGAGAGATAGGCTCGGGAACCTGTATCTTGCTCTTTGCACAAGACTTTTGATCAGGCGCCTTTTATCCTTCAAGGACCTGTTGCCCGACATGTAGAGTTCAAGCCTGGCTATGCCCACAACCATATTAAGATCCGGATATCAAAGCTCCTGTTTTATGTCTTCAAACTTGTAGAGTTCAAAGACATCTCCCCTCTTCACGTCGTTGAAATTCTCTATCGTTATACCACATTCATAACCCGAGGCGACCTCTCTCACATCCTCCTTGAAACGTCTGAGAGAACTTACTCTGCCGTCAAAAACAACAGTGCCGTCGCGGACCACCCTGATACCACTGTCCCTGCTTGCCTTGCCGTCAGAGACCATGCACCCCGCGATAGTTCCCACTCTGGACACATGGAAAAGTTCCCTGACGTCCATATGTGCCACAACAACTTCTCTGCGTATGGGCTCGAGAAGTCCTTCCATTGCACTTTTTATCCGGTTTACTACATCATAAATTATGGAATGAAGTTCAAGAGAAACCCCTTCTTTCTCGGAAATCCTGAGAGCATTTGCATCTGGTCGCACGTTAAAACCTATCACCACGGCGTTTGACGCGCTAGCCAGGACTATATCCGTTTCATTTATTCCTCCTGCCCCTGAATGAACGATTTTTACCTTGCACTTCTCCGTAGAGAGTTTTTCCAGCGACTCCCTTAGCACCTCTACAGAACCCTGAGTATCAGCTTTTATAATGAGCGAAAGTTCCTTGGCTTCCTCGTTTTCAATGGAGTTGAAGAGATCCTCAAGGGAGAGTTTTGGAGCAACGGTTACCTTGTGGGACCTGATTTTGTCCAGACGATGAGACGTTATCTCCCTAGCCGTCTTTTCATCCTTTACAACATGGAATTTTTCCCCCGCTTCAGCAACTCCGGAGAGACCCATTATCTTAACGGGCATTGAAGGCCCGACACTTTTTACAGTTTTACCCTTATCGTCAGTAAGAGCCCTTATCTTTCCGCTATGAACGCCCGACACGACGCAATCTCCGATACGAAGAGTACCTTCCTTGACTATAACCGTTGATACCGCCCCCTTGCCCTTGTCAAGCTCCGCTTCTATCACCACACCGTTTGCTTTTTTGTCAGGCAAAGCCCTGAGTTCAAGTATATCGGCCTGAAGCAGTACAAGTTCAAGTAGGTTGTTTATTCCGTTTTTCTTCTTAGCGGAAACTTCCGCAAAAAGCGTATCTCCTCCCCACTGCTCCGATATGAGACCTATCTCAGATAGTTCCCTCCTGATTTTTTCGACATCTGCACCTTCTATGTCCACCTTGTTTATGGCAACTATGATCGGATCTCCGGCTGCTTTCGCATGGTTAACCGCTTCCACTGTCTGGGGCATTACTCCGTCATCCGCCGCCACTACGAGAATGACTATATCCGTTATGCTCGCCCCTCGGGCCCTCATTGAAGTAAACGCCTCGTGTCCAGGCGTATCCACAAAAACTATTGTTGAATCCTTTACATTTACCGCGTAGGCACCTATATGCTGAGTTATTCCGCCAGCCTCTCCGGCAACAACATTGGTTTGCCTTATGGAATCAAGGAGAGTGGTTTTGCCATGGTCCACATGTCCCATGACCGTGACAACCGGAGGACGGGGAATCTTCTCCGCGTCGCTTGACTCCTGATGGTCAAAAAGAAAGTCTTCCTCCACGAATCTCTCAACGGTTACGCTGAAACCAAACTCGTCTGCTAAAAGCTCTGCCGTATCACTGTCAACAGACTGATTGATCGTCGCTCCCGTTCCCATGGCCATGAGTCTCCTGAGGACTTCAGAGGCCTTTACGCTCATCATTTTCGCAAGCTCAGAAACCACTACCGTTTCACCGATCTTGATGTTTTTCTTCGATGCGTGGGAGGGGGAGACAGACGAAGTCCTAGCTTCATGGCCATCTGACGGATAGGCTCCCCTGTTTTTCCCGACACCGTCAAAATTCTGCCTCAGCTTAGGTTTCTTGTTCTGTACTACATATTCCTTTCTGCTCGGAACCTTGGTCCGAAAAGCTTTTTTGAGCTGTTCCAAGGTCTCTTCGTCATGTATTTCTTCCCTGAGTGGTTTGCCCTTTTTTGTTTTTTTCTTCTGCTTCACCTCTTCCTGATTGTCTTTTTCCGCAATGACCTTTTCAGGTTCGGCAGATGGTTCGGGCTTCTGTTCCGTATCATCTTCCGCAAAAACATCAACAACTGTTTCAGATGTTTTTTCGCTCTCGGTATCCTGAGCCTGGACCGCTTCTGCTTCTAAGGGCTCGGGCACAACCTGGGTCTCAGGTTCCGGCACGGCTTCGGGTTCCACGGGTTCCGGCTCGGGCTTTACAACCTTCTTTCTTCTTCTTATAACCCTCGACCCCTTTCTTTTTTCAACAAGGTCGTGGCCGGTTTCAGATTTGAAAACCTTTACAGTTTCTTTCTGCACTTCTGTTTTTTCTGAAGAATCTTCTTTCTGCGCGTTAACAAAAGCCTCTCTTATTCTGTCGGCCTCAGCCTTAGAGACTACGTTCTGGTGTCTCGT
>JAPOSJ010000113.1:5095-12113 GCA_026709745.1 Candidatus Dadabacteria bacterium
CTGATGTATTCTCATTTTAGGCATATTTCCGGAAAGCCCTATCCGCTAAGAAGGGCTTGTTTTTTCCTGACCGTCCTTTTGCAAAACCTCTACATCCGCGTCAGGCGGAGGTGATGTCTGACCCTCTTCTGCTGTTGAAGTCTCGTCGGTCCCGCTCTCAACAGGTATCTCCTCAAGTTTTTCCATAAGTGCCATGCGGGCCGCTTTCTGGAGCGTGGAAACCTCCTCTTCATTCAGGCTTCCAACCTTCATAAGTACATCCGGTTCGCAAAAAGCTATGTGCTCAAGAGAGTAAAACCCGTCATTGTAAAGCAGACTTGCCGTAACCTCACTTACAGACGGCAGACTTGTAAGGAGGGAAAGCACTTCCTGCTGTTCCTGTTTAACCCTTGATTCGGTCTTTATATCTATTTTCCACTCGGTAAGCTGGGACGCCAGCCTTACATTCTGTCCTTTCCTTCCTATTGCCAGGGAAAGTTGATCATCGTCAACTATAACATCCATCGAACGACTGTTCTCATCAATGACAACCTTGTTCACTACAGCGGGGGAAAGAGCATTGCATACATAGCGCGCGGAATCTTCTGACCACGGAACTATATCCACCTTCTCACCCCTAAGCTCCTGGATTATGCTCTGCACCCTTGAACCCCTCATTCCCACGCAGGCACCGACCGCGTCCACATCAGAATCATTTGATGTCACTGCTATTTTGGTTCTTCCGCCAGGGTCTCTTGAAATAGCTTTTATCTGCACTATCTTTTCTGTGATTTCAGGAACTTCTGATTCAAAAAGCTTCATAACAAAACTTGTGTGAGCCCTTGAGAGGATAAGCCTAGGTTCACCCCGAGGTGACTCCCTTATGTCAAGAAGGACAGCGCGTATCCTTTCCTTCATTTTGTAGTATTCTCTTGGAACCTGCTGGTCAGGTGGCAGGACAGCTTCAGCCCTTCCCAAGTCAACTATTATGTGCCTTCTGTCAACCCTTCTAACTATGCCGCCGATTATGGTTCCCTTCCTTCCTATAAACTCCTCGTATATAACTTTGCCCTCGGCCTCCTTGAGCTTCTGAAGTACTTTCTGCTTGGCGTTATGAATGGCGATTCTCGTGTATTCGGGACTTATCTTAACGCCTATTATGTCACCAAGTTCGGTTTCGGGATCCAGTTCGGATGCTTCATCAAGGGAAATCTCGACTTCTGAATCGTTTACGGTCTGCACAACTTCCTTGTATTCAAAAAGCTCTACTTCTCCCTCTTCAGGATTATAGGAAACTTCAAGTTCTTTGTCCTGATTCTTTGACTTGAGAAGTTTCTCGGCGGCGGACAGCACAGCTTCTTCAACCGCACTTATTATGCGTTCCCTCTCAATGCCCTTATCCTTCCCTACGGAATCTATAACCCTTGTCAGTTCCGTCGTAATCACTTTATCGCTCCTTTCCCGAAATCAATCTCCAAGTTTGCCCTGCTGACAGAAGCCAGAGGCACGCTGTAGGAACGGCCGTCAACTTCCATCAGGATCATCTCTCCCTCCATTCCGAGAAGAGTCCCGGAAAAAATCTTTCTGTCCTCAACCGGGTCGGTGGTCTTTATCTTAACCTTTCTTCCCTTGAATCTTTCGTAGTCGCTGTGCCTCTTAAGAGGTCTCCTGAGTCCGGGAGAAGAAACCTCAAGAGTGTAGGAATGCTGCGGCATTATATCGTAGGCATCCAGAACCACGCTGAGTTCCCTGCTCACGTTTGCACAGTCATCAACTGTAATTCCACCCTCCTTGTCAAGAAATATCCTCAGAATCCTGCCTCCTCTCTCGCGCATATACTTTATATCCACAAGTTCACAGGAGTTCTCCTCAACTATCGGGTGAAGAACCTCGCAAATGGCTTTCTCAAGCTTTCTTTCAGCGTTTTCCAAAAAAATTCTCCGTATCTCTCAAACCCTTGAACAAAAAAGAGCGGGCAAAAACCCACTCTTTCCAACAGCGGTTTACATTCTACATAAAACAAAAAAATCAGCAAGAAAATACACGCCTGCGTAGTAATTATCGACGTCCTGCAGGTCCACCTGTCAAATGACCCCTTCTGCGTATTTGATCTCCAGGTCCTGAAGTTTTCTTATCCTGTTTCTGAATTCTGCAGCTTTTTCAAATTCAAGCTTTTTCGCCGCAGACTTCATCTCCCTTGAAAGCTTTGCTATGGTTTCCGGAATTTTATTCGGGGCAATATCAGGAAGCTCCTGTTCATCAGAAATTTTGAGGTAATCAGATTCGTATATGGAACCCAGCACATCTGTTATGCTTTTCTCAATGCTTCTGGGAACTATGTTGTTGCGGTCGTTATACTCCATCTGGATATTTCTTCTCCTGCGGGTTTCATTCATTGCGGCACTCATGGATCCGGTTATCACATCAGCGTAAAGTATAACCCTGCCCGAAACATTTCTTGCGGCACGGCCAAAAATCTGGATAAGCGACGTTTCGGAGCGAAGATAACCTTCTTTATCCGCATCAAGCACAGCGACAAGAGAAACCTCGGGAATATCAAGCCCCTCCCTTAGAAGATTTATTCCTACCAGAACATCAAACTTAGCAGCCCTCAGGTCCCTTATGATCCTTATCCTCTCAAGGGTATCGATCTCAGAATGCAGATACTCGACACGGAGACCAAACTCTCTGTAATAGTCCGAGAGATCTTCTGCCATTTTCTTCGTAAGAGTAGTGACAAGGGCCCTGTGACCGGAGGCGGCCACTTTTTTAAGCTCATCAAACAGATCATCGACCTGATTGTGGGCCGAGCGGATTTCAACCAGAGGATCTGCAAGACCCGTAGGCCTTATTATCTGCTCAACAACCCTGTCTCGTGCCCGCTCCACCTCGTAAGGTCCCGGTGTAGCAGAAACATATATAACTTGGCCGATCTTAGCCCCGAACTCTTCAAAGTTAAGCGGACGGTTATCAAACGCGGAAGGGAGCCGGAATCCGTTTTCAACCAGAGAAAGCTTCCTGCTTCTGTCACCCAGATACATGCCCCGAAGCTGAGGTATCATCTGGTGACTTTCATCAATGACGCAGAGGAAATCTTCAGGGAAATAATCAAGAAGAGTGTAAGGGGCCTGCCCAGGACTACGCCCGGAAATGTACCTTGAGTAATTTTCTATGCCAGGGCAAAATCCCATCGTATCGAGCAGTTCAAGATCAAACCTGGTCCTTTCCTCAAGGCGCGAAGCCTCAAGTTCCATGCCTCGGCCCCTGAGTTCTGAAAGCCTCCCTTCAAGCTCAACACCTATTCCCTCCACCGCTTTCTCCAGAATGCTCTTGGGAGCCACGTAATGAGAGCCCGGGAAAATGGAAACTTCCCGGATCTCCCCGGCGGCCTTCCCGGTTAGAGGATCTATAGCACGTATCGTCTCTATTGAGTCTCCGAAAAACTCGACTCTGAGCGCTGTCGATTCTTCATGCGAAGGAAACACGTCCACTACATCTCCCCTGACCCTGTAGGTACCCCTTTCAAGTTCGTCAATCTTTCTTTCGTAACGTACCTCCTCAAGCCTGAGGGCAAAATCATCTCTTGAAAGCTCCATTCCCACTTCGATTTCGGTAAGCATGCCGTAGTAAACCTTGGGGGCACCTATTCCGTAGATAGCCGAAACACTTGAGACGACTATCACGTCTCTGCATCTGAAAAGAGCCTTGGTGGCGGCGTGGCGCATTCGGTCTATGTATTCGTTTATCGATGCGTCTTTTTCTATGTACGTATCGGTCTCGGGAATATAGGCCTCGGGCTGGTAGTAGTCGTAGTAGCTCACAAAATAGTGGACTTCGTTGTCTGGGAAAAAATCGTGCAGTTCGGCGTATATCTGTGCAGCCAGGGTCTTGTTGTGAACAAGTATCAATGCTGGACGCTCTACCTCACGGATAACCTGGGCTATAGTAAAGGTCTTGCCGCTTCCTGTAACTCCAAGGAGAACCTGATCCTTGTACCCCATATTTAGTCCTTTACACAATGCGGAAATCGCCCGGGGCTGATCTCCCTTGGGTTCAAAGGGGCTTTTGAGATTGAATAGAGATTTCTCAGAATCCATTTCAGTGACTATTTTAACCACCCGTACGCTCATCATAAACAAACAATGCTCAACTGCAGTGGCAGAAACAGTCTTTCCGTGATTTTACAGGAGCGAACTGATGAGAAATAATATAGTTTTGCAGAAGAGCAAAGGCGGCGGTGCAACACCGTTTTTTGCTTCTGGCTTAACGTACAAAGAGACGGACAGATTTCTACGGGGTCTCCCCCGCCAATCCACGGTTCCATGAGCGAAAAAAAAGGCAGAGTTTATCTGATTGGTGCAGGTCCCGGCGATGCGGGGCTCCTTACCCTAAAGGGGAAAGAACTGCTCGGGGAAGCCCAGGTGGTAATCTATGATTCTCTGGTAAATCCGCAGATTCTTAAGTTCTGCCGCCCCGATGCGGAACTTCTCTTCGCAGGCAAGACAATGGGACGGGCCCATATATCCCAGGAAAAGATAAACGAGCTTCTTATAAGCAAGGCAAAAGAGGGTAAGACAGTGGCAAGACTAAAAGGGGGCGATCCTTTTGTTTTCGGAAGAGGTGGAGAGGAAGCCGAGGCAATAGTTAAAAACGGCATCGATATAGAGATTGTCCCGGGAGTAAGTTCCCTTACCGCAGTGCCGGCTTACGGTGGAATTCCCATTACTCACAGACAATATAATTCTTCTTTCGCAGTCTTTACCGGACATCAGGGAGATGATTCTGACTACGATCCGGCTCAGACAGAAACACTGGTATTCCTCATGGGACTGAGCAACATCGAGATCATAATGAAAAAACTGCTTGAGAGCGGAAAGGAACCATCCACTCCTGTTGCAGTAATATCCTGCGGCACGCTGCCCGAACAGGCATCCGTCGTGGGAACCATTTCCGATATAGCGGAAAGAACCAGAATGCTTGACGTGCAGACCCCGGCCACCATAGTGGTTGGAGAAGTCGCCGCGCTGGCAGAATCTATAGGTTGGTATGAAAAAAAGCCTCTTTTCGGAAAAACCATAATGGTAACACGAGAAAAGGAGGCTTCATCCGAGTTCGCAGAACTTCTTGCCTCCTGCGGGGCAAAGACCATTGAATTCCCTACAATCCGGATAAAGCCCATAAGGGATACGAAAGAACAAGAACTTTCGGTGCGAAACCTTGGAGACTACGACTTTGTGGTGTTCACAAGTGTAAACGGAGTCAGCAACTATTTTGAGGTGCTGGCCTCTCATGGAAAGGACTCGCGCGATCTAAAAGGGAAAAAGATAATAGCCATAGGAGAGAAAACGTCTGAAGAACTGCTAAAGTACAATCTCGTGCCGGATTACATGCCTGAGGTTTATACGGCCGAAGGAATAATTTCGCTTGTAGAGAAATTGAACCTTGATGGCAGGAAAATACTTATCCCCAGGGCGCTTGTGGCAAGAGAACTTCTCCCTGAAACGCTACGGGCGATGGGAGCGACGGTGGAAGTGCTCTGCGTTTATGAAACTCTTGTTCCAGACTACACAAAGGAAGAACTTGATCTAGTGAAAATGAGCCTCTCAGATGGGGAGATAGACCTTGTGACATTCACAAGCTCCTCGACCGTAACGAATTTCTTCTCGCTTCTCGGGAAAGAAACAGAACTTTTCGCCAGAACCGTGTTTGCATGCATAGGACCCGTAACGGCCGCGACACTGCTTGATCATGGTTTTACCCCGGCTGTAACAGCTGACATTCATCCGCCCCGAGGCCTTAAGGAAAAACTCTGAAACTTTTATTTTCCGAAGAAGGTAGGGGTTTTTGAATGCCAAGATTTCCGATCAGGAAAAAATCATTCTCAGAAAATGACAAGATCCTTCGCGGAACAATATCGGAAAGCGACTACACGCATATAACGAAAGTGCTGAGACTCGGGGACGGGGACCAGATAACCGTTTTTGACACTGAATCCACAGAGTACGAGGGCAGAATAACGGATCTCTCTCCCGGAACCATAGTTATCCAGGTTCACGATACCTACTTGTTGAAAACAGAATCTGGACTGGAACTGAATCTCTTCCAGGCAATTCTCAAGGGAAACAAGATGGACGGGATAATAAGTCAGGCGACGCAGCTCGGTGTATCTGGAATTTTTCCGGTAGTTTCCGAGAGGACTCAGGTAAGGTCAACTGCCAAGGTGGACAGATGGAATAAAATAGCCTTGGAATCGACAAAGCAGTGTGGAAGAGTGACTCCACCGGTGGTTTCAGAACCGGTTGATTTCAGGAATTCCTTTGGAATTAAGAAGCAAAGCGGGATTAAGGTAATACTCTATGAAAACCAGAGTGAACTGCTCAGGGATTACATGGATTCTGTTTTAAGACCAGTAAACAGCGTAAATGTATATGTCGGCCCCGAGGGAAGCTTTTCAGAACAGGAAATCTTCTTCGCTGAGAAAAACGGCTATGTATCACTCGGGCTTGGAAAAAGGGTACTGAGAGCCGAAACGGCCTCAACAGCAAGCCTTGCACTTTTTCAGTCGCACTTTGGAGATATGTAGACTGGCACAATGAAAAAGGCCCCCGAATGCGAGGGCCTAGGTTCTCCTTAGAGATTGCCTGCGAAGCATTTGCTTCTTGTTATGAGTAGCAAATCTTGGCAGTTTTCAGTCAGTTATATAATCTTTATAGTATTAAGTGTACAGTATATTCTTCATAAAACAAAATATTGCGGATTAACCCTGCAAGAGTTACGAACAATGAATCAATCGAGACTATCTGAATACGTAATAGGGCTGGACGTGGGAACAAACTCCATTGGCTGGAGCATAATAATAGAAAATAATGGGGAACCTGAGGCATTTGTTGACTGCGGAAGCCGCATATTTATTCGTTCCATTGAAGACAAATCTCCAACTCCTAAGAACAGGAAACGCAGAGAATCACGACTTCAGAGAAGGCAAATACAAAGACGCAGCAGACGTAAAACCCGCCTCAGAAACTACCTTATCATGAAA
>JAPOSJ010000142.1 GCA_026709745.1 Candidatus Dadabacteria bacterium
CCTAAAAAGAAGCCTGAAATTTTCCCCTTCTTACAGGGCCCCTGTTTCCCCGAAATGTTTTAACGTTTATCCGGCAGGTTGGTTAAATTATCTTAGATAATGTCTGGTAACCTGTCTTTGCAAAAAAAAAGGAATTTTACTTTGCAATCAATAAATGTGAGAACCCAGGATAATGGAGTCTTTAAAAGATTGCTGAATTACCACCTATGGAGGGATATTGTGGTTAACACAAAAGAAGTATCCTCTAGGGAAAAGAAAAAAATCAGGACCGGTATGCGTATTGTCTACGGAGTTCACTCCACCCCATTTGGAAAATGCCTTGTAGGGATCTGCGAAGAAGGTATATGTCACATGAGTTTTTTCCGGGCAGATACAAAAACCCATCTGGAAGAATTCAGCAAGGTGTGGAAGAATCCGGAGAACCAAAGAGATGACCGAGAGATTGCTAAAGCATTACGTAACTTACTGTCCTCACCGGGGAAGCGGCCGCTGGTGATACTGCTCCTTGGAACACATTTTCAGCTCAAGGTATGGGAAAAGCTGATGGAGGTCCGCGAAGGTGAGACCTTGTCCTATTCAGATCTTGCGGAGTCGGTGGGAGTACCCAATGCCGTAAGAGCCGTCTCAAATGCCGTGGCGGGGAATCCAGTTGCTTACCTGGTGCCTTGCCACCGTATCATAGGAAAGGCAGGGGACCTTCACGGCTACCGCTGGGGGCTTGACGTGAAAAGGGCGATTCTTGAGTACGAAGGGGTTAACCTAGTCCCGCGGTGATTAACTCCCTATGGTTTTGTGAGGTCAGCGAACAGGCTCTTCTTTTGTCATGCAGTGAATCGCTCCGAATCCCCACACAAGGTCAACGCAGTCAATTCCAACGACATGTCTTTTTGGGAAAAGTTCTGACAGTATACCGAGCGCCTCGGAGTCTTTCGGATCGTCATAAACTGGAACAAGAACTTTTTCATTTGAGATGTAGAAATTGGCGTAAGTTGCAGGAAGTCTTTCACCGTCGAAAAAAAGCGGCGATGGCATTGGGAGGGGAATAATCTCAATTTTTCCTCCGTCCTCCAGCCTTAGCTTTTGGAGTATCTCAAGGTTTTCGCGAAGCGGGCGGTAGTTTGGGTCTTCAGGGTTGCTCTCAAGGCATAAGACGACCGTGGCAGGATCCGTAAACCTGCATATGTTGTCAACGTGGCCGTTTGTGTCATCTCCTTCTATGCCTCCGTTGAGCCAGAGAACGTTCATTGCGCCGAAATACTCGGAGAACACTGCCTCGTAGTCGTTTTTCTCGAGAAAAGCATTCCTTGCCTGTTTGTCCGTGCTTAGAAGACACTGCTTAGTCGTGATTAGGGAGCCCTCTCCGTTTACGTCTATGCTTCCGCCCTCAAGAATGATTTTCTTTCCAAGGCGCGCGGGGGTTTCCGAGTCGAGATGAAGAATCCTGGCCACAAATCCCGGAACCAAGTCATCGTTTTCCCAGTCCGGGTACTTTGCCCATCCGTTAAACCCGAAATCAAGGACGCTCAGCTCCTCGCAATCATTCTTTGCGAAAAAGGGACCGGAATCCCGTATCCAGGATCTGTCTGTGAAGCACTCGTAGAACTCCACGTTGGCAAGATCAGTTAACTCTTCCCTGAGAAATCCCTCGGCCCGTTTTCGTGTTTCTCCGGAGTCAGTCACTATTCTTACTTTCTCCGATTCCGAAAGATGGCTTACGATTTCACGGTAAACTCTCTTGATCCGCGAGAATTTCCCTGGCCAGTCGCTTTCATTCTGAGGCCACACAAGCCAGGTGGCTTCGTGACGTTTCCACTCAGCAGGAAGCCTGTAGCGAACCGCCGCAGAATTACTCAATTTCAGGTACCGGAATCATTGTCGATAAATCTTTGCCGAAGCTCGGAGTAGGCATCAATTCTTCGGTCCCGAAGAAAGGGCCAGTTCCTTCTGATCTCCTCAAGCTTCCGAAGATCAATGTCGGCCAGTATGACTTCTTCTTTCTCGCCGGAGGCCTCACAGATCACATCTCCCTGAGGGTCACACACAAAGGAATTTCCCCAGAAATCTATTCCACCCCCGTTTTCTCCCGATTCCTCGAATCCCACCCTGTTCACAGCCGCTACGTAGATTCCGTTTGAGATAGCGTGGGCGCGCTGAATCGTTTTCCATGCTTCAAGTTGAGTGTTTTTCGAGAGTTCATCCTCGTCCGTGCGCCACCCTATGGCACTCGGGTAGAAAATGATGTCCGCTCCCTTGAGCGACACTATGCGTGCGGCTTCGGGATACCACTGGTCCCAGCAGATAAGTGTGCCTATCTTCGCAAAGCTGGTTTCAAAGCAGGAAAACCCCGTGTCTCCGGGGGCAAAGTAGAATTTTTCAAAATAGCCCGGGTCATCCGGTATGTGCATCTTTCTGTAAATACCGGATATCTCTCCCGAGGTATCTATAAGCGCAAGGGAGTTGTGATACACACCGGAGGCCCTTTTCTCAAAAAGCGGACACACGATGAAAACCCCTCTTTTTTCTGCTTCCCTGCAGAATCTGTCTGTTGTGGGTCCGGGGATGGGTTCGGCGAGGTCAAAGCAGTCTGTGTCCTCAGACTGGCAAAAGTACCTAGTGAGAAAAAGCTCAGGAAGACAGACAATGTTCGCTCCGAGTGCAGAAGCTTTTTCTACATTTACTATGGCTTCCTTCAGGTTTTCTTCTCTGTCTTTGTGCGCCCGGTTCTGAACAAGGGCGACTTTAAAGCTGTTCATGCGAATACGATAACTCCCAAAGGCGGAGAATAAAAGAATATGGAACAGCTTCTAAATAAGGCTTTTCGATTTATTTTGTAAAAGCTGATTTTCCAACTATCTTATGAGAAAAGTAGGGTCAGGAGGACGACATGGTGGATATCCACACCGGAGGATACCTCTGCGGCGTCAGATACAAGGCTGCCGGTCCCATGCGCTCAGTGATTGCCTGCCACTGAACGCAGTGCCGCAAAGACATACGGCCACCATACGCCCATGACCTTGGTACCCCGTGCCAACCTCATTTTCGAGTCTGATGAGACCCTCATCTGGTTCAAGTTTTCCAATTTGCCTAGACGCGGGTTCTGATGAGGTTGCGGCGGCAATCCGTTCTGGGAACCGGTGGGCGAGGGTCGCGTCTCGATTGCTGCCGGCACCCTAGATGGCGAATCAAGAGTAATATCTACACTTAGGACGCCGGTGATTACTACGACCTTCCAGATCTTTAAGCGAGCGATTATACTAATTAGGTAGCTGAGCAAAATGTACGAATACGATCTTCTTTCCTTGGTCCTGCTTTTTTTCACAGGTGTTCTGGCTGGAGTAATAAACGTGATGGCGGGCGGCGGAAGCAGCATAGTGCTTCCCATGCTCATATTCCTTGGAAGTGATCCCACTGTTGCAAATGGAACAAACAGGATAGCGATTCTGTTTCAGAATTTCTTTGCGACTCTTTCTTTCAAAAAAGAGGGCCTTTCCGACATAAAAACCAGCGTCAGGCTCGCGGCTTTCACCCTCCCTGGTGTTCTTGTGGGAGCTTTCGCTGCGGTGCGGGTTGGAGATGAGCTTTTCGAGAAAATTCTTGCCGTCGTGCTTATCTTTGTCTGCGTCTCTTTTTTTCTTAAAATTGATTCCTTCGGGAAACTGTTGGGCAGGAGCGAAGGAGAGGGGCAGAGATGGATTCTTTACCTGGCACTTGTGCTTATAGGTTTTTACGGAGGTTTTATTCAGGTCGGCGTGGGGATTTTCATAATGGCGGTTTTTTACCATCTCATGGGAGCCTCTCTCGCCAAGGTAAACGCGCACAAGGTGATTGTGGTGCTTTTCTACACGATTCCCGCAATCCTCATATTTTTGCTAAGCGACAACATAATCTGGTTCATAGGTATTTGTCTTGCCGCCGGAAACTCGGTCGGCGGATGGTTCGGCGCCACCTTTTCTGTAAGGGGTGGTGAAAAATACATAAGGATGGCTCTTGTTGTCGCCGTCGGACTTATGGCCCTTAAGCTTCTCGGGGTATTTTAGGTGCTTGGTAAATTTCCTGTGCTGGAGCTCGGGAGGGCGTCCGGTGCCGTTTTTCTCAGAAATTCGTGCAGAGTATTGTAGATGTTCTTGTTCTGAATCAGCTTCTCATGAGTTCCCTGCTCCACTACTTCTCCCTTATGGATCACTATTACTTTATCCACGTTCTTCAGGGTTGAGAGCTTGTGGGTTATAATCAGTCTTGTCTGAGAGCTTGTGGTGCTGTTTATCAACTCCTGTATTCTTTCTTCAGTTTCCGCGTCTAGGTGAGAAGTCGCTTCGTCCATTATAAGAAACTTCGAATTTTTCCTGACCGCTTTTTCAATCGATCGGGCTTGGGTCTCTCCCGAAGAAAGCTTTGTGGTCTCGGCAGCCGGGCCATCCCTCTCATCCGATACGTCCTTTTCGAACAGAAACAGGTCTTGGAAAATGGCGGTTATGTTCGAGCGCAGGTACCTGTTTGACAGTTCCTCGATGTCTGTGCCGTTAAAGAGAATCTTTCCCCTCTGGGGTTTGTAGAATTTGAGGATCAGGTTCACGATGGTCGTCTTCCCCGCTCCAGTGATTCCCACAAGGGCGGTGCTCTCTGCGGGTCTTACTGTGAAAGATGCGTCCTTGAGCACCCATTCACTCTCATTATACGAAAACCACACGCCCCGGAACTCAAGAGAGCCTTCGGTTTTTGTGGGCACCAGAGACCCGCTTACCTCAGGTTCTTCCGCCAGCGTGTCATAGAGGTTCTCTGAGGCTGCAACGGCTGACTGGAAGACATTGAATTTTTCTGAAAGTTCCTGAATAGGCCTGAATATCATCCTCACGTAGTAAAGAAACGCGAGCAGGGCTCCTAGGGACAGGTCAAGGTTCATGACCCCGATTGCCCCGTACCAAAGGATTACCCCGGTTGCTGCTATGCCCACATATTCTATGCAAGGGCGGAAAATCACGTAGACCCAGAGCTGCTGTATATTGGCCCTGTAGTTTTCCATATTTACCTTCCAGAATTTCTCAAAATTTCTTTTCTCCTTTCCGTAGAGTTTAAGGAGCACTATTCCCCTCATGCTTTCCGCGACAAAAGCGTTAAGTTTGCCTATGGTTCTTCGGATCTCTCTGTATACCAGTCGAAGTTTCATTCGGAAGATAGAAACCGTGAAAGCAAGGAAGGCCGTAAGCGCGACGATTATAAGTGTGAGCCCGACATTCATCCTGAACATGATCACTAGGATGCCGATTATGATTATGATGTCCTTTATGAAGTGTATGAGGACTGAGGTGTACATCTCGTTTATGGCGTTAACGTCGTTTGTGACGCGGGTGGTTATACTGCCCACAGGGTTTCGGTCGAAATACTGCTGGGGAAGTGAAAGTATATGGGAGAGGGTATGGTTTCGCATGTCGTGCATTATTTTCTGGCCCGAGTAGTGAAGAATATAGGTAAAAGAAGAGGTGAAGATAAAAATTCCAACCACCGATAAAACCACATATAAAACGAGAGTCTTAAGCCTTTCTATCTGTTTTGAGCGAAGAAGCGAAACTTCCCCTTTAGGCAGTGACTCAAGGTCTGAGTGAGCCAGAAATGCGGCCCCTTCGGTTTGCTCAAACAGGGCGGAGTTTCGGGCTATTATTCCCAGAACCTCCTGTTTGTCAGTTCCTTCAAACTCCCCGGGTCTGACCATAATATATTTTGTCTCGGAAAACAGGACGCCCGAGCGCTCAATTCTGTCTTTTTCCGAGGAGGAGAGCTTTGAGAAATCGACAAGAAATTCTCCGTCCGCAAGGGCAAACCTGGATTCTTTTCCGAGTCCCGAGAGTGCTCGCTTCGTTTTTTCCCCTCCTTCAGCCTTGCTCCATGTAGGATAAATATAGTCATCGACCGCGACTTTGATGAGGTATGGAACAGTGATTTCAAGTGCTGCGGTGGCGATCATCAGAAGAAGGGACAGGGCGAAGTAATCTCTGTACTTTCCCAAAAATCCCAGAATCCACCCCATGATCTTAAGATCGTAAGTTGATTTCCTGTTTCTCTCAAGATCGCTCATCTATACACCTCAGACGGACTGCAGTCTCTCAAGCGCGTAGTAAACTCCGTGTTGCTCCATCAACTCCCGGCGTTCCCCACTTTCGATTATCTCTCCGTTTTTCATAACCGCGATCCGCGAGAGTTCAACTACAGAGGATATTCTGTTTGAAATTATCACCACCGTACGCCCATGCATTGCCTTTGTCACGTTTTTTATCACAGTGTTCTCCGTTTGCGGATCAAGAGATGAGAGCACATCGTCAAGTATGAGAACTTCGGGATTGAGGACCAAGGCTCTTGCTATAGCTAGGCGTTGTCGCTGTCCTCCTGAGAGGCTGAGTCCCCGCTCTCCCACCACGGTGTCAAATCCCTGCTGAAACTCCATTATCTGTTCGTGTATCCCAGCTGTTTTGGCGGCCTGCTCCACCTGTTCGGGGGTTATGTCCGGGTTTATGAAAGTTATGTTGTCGTAAACCGTTCCACTGAACACGGTTATTTCCTGCGGCACATACACAATAGTCTCCTGAAGGCTTTTTCTTGAAATTTTCCTTATGTCGACCCCGTCGACCGTTATTTCTCCAAGTTCAGTCTCGTGGATTTTCATAAGCAGTTTCATCAGGGTGGTTTTCCCGGAGCCCACGAGTCCAGTTATTCCAAGAGTCGTCCCTCGGGGTATGTGCAGACTGATTTCGCGCAAAGCCGGTGTTGAACCGTAGTAGAAAGAAACCCCTGAGAATCTTATGTCTCCCTTGAGTTCATAGTCCTTTTCCCCCGCACGTGTTTCGTCTTTTTGTTCAACAGCGAAAATGTCATTCAGTCTGTTTATTGAAGCATTCCCCCTTTTTAAAAGATCGATTGCCCATCCCATGGCCATCATCGGCCATGCAAGCATCATCAGGTAGATGAGTATGGCGGAGAACTCTCCGAGGGTTATTTCGGTACCGATAGCTCCTGCTCCGCCGAAGAAAAGAAACAGAGCTGTCGCTAGCGAGGGTACGAAGTATATAAACGGCTGAAATGCTGCCCGGATTTTCACCAAATGTACGTTTTTCTTAAGGTAATCTTCGCTTGCCCGGTCAAAATCCCGTTCCTCCACCCGCTCGAGTCCAAACGCTTTTACTACCTTGATTCCTGAAACCGGCTTCCTTGCACTTTCGGTAAGCTCTGAAAAGGAGTCCTGAGAGCGCTGGAACCTTGTCTCTATAATGTTTCCGAACTTGTATACGAACACTGCGAGCGCAGGAAACGGCAGAAAAGCATAAAGAGCCATCTCGGGAGAGATGTAAATCATAGCTCCGAAAATAAAGAAAAACAGGAATATCCCGTCATACGCTATGAGCAGACCCAGGCCGCATGAGAACTTGAGAGTCTCTATGTCGTTTACCGTGTGCGCCATCAGATCACCAACCTTTCTTCCCGAGAAGAAATCGAAGTTAAGCTTCTGCAAGTGCTCAAAGAAGTCGTTTCTGAGCGAGTACTCTATTTTCCTCGCCCCGCCCATTATGAAGTACCGCCAGCCCAGGCGGAAAAACGCCATAAACAGACCTAGGCCGAGTATGTAGAGCGAGTACTTTGTTATGAGTGAAAAATCCGCGCTTCTAAGAGTAAGCTCGTCTATTATCCACTGGATTACAATGGGGACTGAAAGCTGGGCCAGATCCACTACGGTAAGAGACGCCATACCTGCTAGAAATGAATATTTGTAGCGCAGAATCAGCGAGGGGATGCTTGTTTTTCTGATCAACGGTATAAGTGCGGATGTTCAAGCCCGGCAAAAAGACTCGGGGTTGCCCGGTTCCAGTTCTGCGGCATGAAAAGCGAATTTTAAAATTCAGGCGACGCTGCCGCCACGGATCATTATACAGTGAAAAAACCGAAGAAGATAATCTGCCTCGTCATGGAGAGGATTTTGCACTTGGTCTGCGCAATAGGGTATTTTTTTCGGTCAGAGGAAGAGATTGTGGAATATCGTTCCTACCAAGTTCCCGCAGGGCACTCTACCGCCCGGAGGGTTATAAAGAAAAGCAGGTTTATAGCTGTCGTGGGGCGGGCGGCCACTAGGGAATCCGCCGAAAATTTCATAAAGAAGATAAGAAATCTTCATCCGTCGGCAAGCCATAACTGCTACGCATTTGTTGCCTGCGCTCCCGGAGGGGCCGATATCGGTTTCGGAGACGATGGAGAGGTATCGGGAACCGCCGGCCGACCGATGCTCTCCGTTTTGGAGCACAGCGGCATAGGAGAGATAGCTGTGGTGGTAGCACGGTATTTCGGAGGGGTAAAGCTTGGTCCGGGAGGTCTCCTCAGGGCTTACACAGACTGCCTTCGGGCGGCCTTGGGGGATCTTGAGCTTGTTGAGTATACCCCCGTGCGTGTGGGATATCTGGTTTTTCCCTATGCTCATGAAAATTCTATAAGGCTTTTGTTCGCGCAATCAGGAGTGTCTATAACGGGAGTTCAGCGTGGGTATGATATCCGATTTGATTTTACCGCTCCGGTTAATGTTGCCGGGGAACTCGAAGGCAGAATTGCTTCTTTGACCAGTGGAAAATCCGAGTTCATGTGGAAGTAGCAGCCTCGACGTGGTTTGTGTTCTACTGCCCTGTCAAAGCCGGTATACTAACCTTCGCTCAATTTCAAAGCTTTGGAGGTGTTTATGAAAGTTTATGAGTGCGTAACATCCCTCAGTTCTATAAGAAGCTATGTGGACAGGAAGGTCCCAAGGAAAGTCGTAATGGAGGTTATGGAGGCGGGCAGGATGGCTCCCAGTGCTCACAATAGCCAGCCGTGGGAGTTTGTTCTCGTGGATGACCGCAAGATGCTTCGGGAGATGGGACAGTACTGTACAAGCGGCACCTTCATAGCGCAGGTCGCTTTCGCTGTAGTGCTTCTGGTAGATCCTCGAAGCAAGTGGCACCAGATAGATGGCACCAGAGCGGCACAGAACATGGTTTTAGTGGGGTGGAGCCACGGACTTGGTTCCTGCTGGATAGGAAGGATAGAAAAGGAAGAGCTTAAAGAGTATCTCGCGCTGCCAGAAGGGCTTGATATCCTTACGGTGCTTCCTTTCGGTTACTTTGACAAGAGGCTGATATCTGCAGGGAAGTCGAGGAAAAGTCCCGATGAGGTGTTCCATCTCAATGGTTACGGAAAAGGGAATCTGCGCTGAAGACCTGCAGGCTTTTCGCGCTGCGCATACAAAAAGCACATCATAAGGAGGATTCTTAATGAAGAAATATCTTGTCGAGTTTACAGGCACTTTTTTTCTCGTCTTCACGATAGGAAACGTAGTGCCCGCTCCCGGAACTGGGCTCCTTGCCCCTCTGGCGATAGGAGGTGTGCTTGCAGCGATGATCTACGCGGGGGGTCACATCTCGGGAGCGCATTATAATCCCGCCGTAACGTTTGCGGTTTGGGTGGGGGGCAAAATGGATTCCAAAGATGTTTTTCCCTATATGGTTACGCAGATAGTAGCGGGTGCCGTTGCTGCTCTGGCTGTTTTGTTCATAAGGGAATTTCCGCAGACAGTCCCCATGGAGATATCCACTCTTCCGGCTCTCATCGCAGAAACTCTTTTTACCTTTGCTCTGTGCCTGGTGATATTCGAGGTCGCGCTCTCCAAAGCGACGCGTGGAAATTGCTATTACGGTATTGCGATAGGACTCACGGTCATGGCGGGAGCGTACGCGGTAGGAAGTGTTTCGGGTGGAGTCTTTAATCCTGCGGTGGCGGTAGGGATAACCGTCATGGGGATGCTGGACCTCTACTCAATATGGATTTACCTATGCTCAAATCTTGCAGGCGCTCTCTTGGCGGCGGCAGTTTACAAGTTTATTAACTCTGAAGAGTGAACTGGTGAGGCGAGGGAGGAGTGTGAGGAATGAATCTCAAGAGGCTTGGAAACACGGAGGTTTTCATTCCCGAGGTCGGTCTAGGCACTTGGAACTATAGTGGCGGAATAAGACCCCTCAGGGCAGGTATTCAGCTCGGGGCGTCGCTTATAGACACTGCGGAAGGCTATTACACTGAGGGTATAGTGGGTGAAGCCATTCTACCCGTCAGAGATAAGGTCTTCATAGCCACCAAGGTTTCTGGAAGGAATCTTGCTCATGACAGTGTGCTCAGATCTTGCGAGGCAAGCCTTGAGAAGCTTCGTACGGACCTCATAGATCTTTACCAGATACATTGGCCTAATCCCGTATACCCGATAAACGGAACCATGAGAGCTCTTGAGAAGCTTGTTGACCGCGGGTACGTGAGTTATGTTGGTGTGAGCAATTTTTCCGTGAAGCAGATGCGCGAAGCGCAGCACTGTTTTCCGAATTACCCTATAGTTTCAAACCAAGTGCTCTACAATCTTAACTCGAGGAATATAGAAAAAGAACTGCTTCCCTACTGCTTGGATAATGATATAACCGTGATGGCCTACACTCCTCTTGACGGTGGAAGACTGTGCCGCCCCGGTGTGGGAGAACTGTCGCGGATAGCGGCCGAGACTGGAAGGACGAAGGCCCAGATTGCTCTTAACTGGTGCTTATGCCGGGAGAACATTATCGTGATTCCGAAGACGGATTCGTTTGCGAGGACGACAGAGAACTGCGGGGCTTCTGGGTGGAGACTTTCCCAAGATCAACTTCGTAGACTTGACAGGGCTCTCTGAAGCCGTTTTTTTGAATTTTATAAAGATTATTTGACAGGCCCAACTGCAAAAGCTTTTCGCAATAACGGCAACAAAGCGCTACTCTTGTCAGCAGAGACATCCAAATTGTTTGATAATCATACTCCCAGGGATACAATAGAGTGGGTGAGTCTCTTTGCCAATGGGATGTCCGGTAAGAGACTGACTTATAAGGAACTTATCTCATGACTGTGCCCCCCCCCTGCAAATTGGGCAAACCGAACAATCTGGACGGCAGACAATCTCCTAGTCATGCGAGGCATGAATTCTGAGTCTGTTGACCTCATTTACTTAGACCCTCCGTTTAATTCAAAAGCTAACTATGCCGCTCCTATAGGCAGTCTGGCAGCTGGGGCGGAGTTCAAAGACACATGGACATTGTCTGACGTAGACATAGCATGGCTTGACCTGATAGAAGCCAAGCACCCAGCACTTAACCGAGTAATTCAAGCAGCTTTAAATAACAGTGATAAATCGTATTTGATATACATGGCAGTAAGGCTGTTAGAAATGAAAAGGATACTGAAGCCTACAGGATCAATCTACCTTCACTGTGATCCTACAATGAGTCATTACTTGAAGCTGGTTATGGATGCTGTGTTTGGTCGGGGAATTATCGCAACGAGATAGTTTGGTGTTATACAGGTCCGGGCTCTCCTAAAATGAGGCAATTTAACCGCAAACACGATGTCATTCTCTGGTATTCAATTGGTGAAGAGTGGGTTTTTAATGGAGATGAAGTTCGGGTACTTCATAAGAAACCTATTGGAGCTGGAGGAACTTCTACAAAATGGTTAAAAGAGGAAGAAGATTTAGGAGAAAAATATAAAAAAGGCAAAATTCCTGAAACTTGGTGGAGCAGGTTTTCTCCAGTAGGAAGAATCAAGAAAGAGCGAGTAGGGTATCCGACCCAAAAGCCTTTAAAGCTGTTAGAGAGAATAATAAAAGCGTCAAGCAATGAGAATGAAA
>JAPOSJ010000041.1 GCA_026709745.1 Candidatus Dadabacteria bacterium
TTTCGCCGCTGCCCTTACCATATTGCTCCCTATACCAGCCATGAATATGGGTATATTTTTTCTGAAGGGTTTAAAAACCCTTTTATAACCTCTTGTGTTTATATTGTAGAACTGTCCGTGAAAAACAATTTCTCTTGCGGTATGGGACTCGGAGGTGATCATCCTTACAAGGTCCACGCATTCCCTTATCCTCGCAACCGGCCTGTCCCCGTAGAAAACGCCATGGAAATTCTCATTTGTCCTCTTTGCCCCGGTTCCGAGACCCAGTATCAGCCTACCTGAACTTATTTCGTCAAGATCAAGAGAGGTGATTGAAGTAACCATGGGACTTCTCACAAATGCAAGTGCAACGGCAGTGCCCAGTTTTATTTCAGAAGTAACTAAAGCTACTGACGAAAGTTGCTGAAATGGGGTCCTGTAGAGTTCAGTGGCCCAGATGGAGTGAAATCTTGCCTCCTCAGCGGCGACGGCAAGAACCTTGAGTTCCTCGATTGACTCTGCATCAAGTACAAGACCGACTTTTTTCATCAGGTCTATTATAAATAATATGAGGCTGACCGTAAAAAACTGCCCGCGGTGCGTGGAGGTAAAAGAGACTTAATGCCCGGTTTTTTCTGGGGGGACTGACTCATTGTGAGGCTCCGGCTCCGCGGCTTTACCTTGCTCGCTCGCCTCGCCGCCAACTTCCTCATCCTGCTCAAGCAGACCAAGTTGTTCAGCCGACTTCTTCTTCGAACCTTTCTGGGGATCGCTTCCAGTTCCAGCTACGGGCTTTGCCTTTCGTCTCTTCTTACTGGGCCTGTACTCCTCAGTCACAAGTTCAATGAGGGAAACAGGAGCATTATCTCCTCTTCTGTAACCAAGCTTGACTATCCTTGTATAGCCTCCCGGGCGGTCCATATATCTTTGCGCAAGTTCGGAGAAAAGCTTCTCCACGACCGCACGGTCTCTTATATAACTCAGAGCTTTTCTTCTTGCGTGAAGACTGCCTTTTTTACCAAGGGTAACTAGCTTCTCCACGACCTTTCTTATTTCCTTGGCCTTCGTATCTGTTGTGTTTATCTTGCCGCTACGCAATAGGTCCGTAGCCATATTTCGGAACATGGCCTTTCTATGTTTTGTAGTAACTCCCAGTTTTCTTCCCGATTTTCTGTGTCGCATCTTTTTACCGTATAAAGACTCCGGCTACTCTCCGGCACTCTCAGTATCACGCTTGCGCTTTTCCTTCTTAAAAACCTCTGTGTCTATTGTCATCCCGAGACTCAGACCCATTTCCTCAAGCCTTGCTCTTACTTCCTCAAGTGAGGTTTTTCCGAAATTTTCAAGATCAAGAAGCTGCTGTTCAGTCTTCTGAACCACTTCTCCTATGTATTTTATTTCCGCTTTCTTAAGGCAGTTTATGGATCTTACCGACAGTTCCACATCTTCTATCGGAACGAAAAGCTTGTCATCGGTTCCGCTTATGCCTCTAGATTCTTCTTCTTCCACATTGTCTACGGCTTCTTCATCAAAATCGATAAAGACATTTAGCTGCTGTTTTATGATCTTCGCACTGTAGGCAAGTGCCTCTTCGGGAAGAATCGTGCCATTTGTCCAGATTTCAATGGTCAGTTTCTGATAATCGGTCCGCTGTCCCACTCTGGCGTTAGTGACCGTATAATTAACTTTCTTTACGGGAGAGAAAAACGCGTCAACATGTATAAGTCCTATTGATTTATGTGTCTCTCTTCTCGACACTGGCTCATAGCCACTTCCCATCTTCACGGTGAGTTCCATTTCAAGCTTGGCTCCCTCAGCCAGAGTTGCTATATGTTGTTCACCATTTACCACTTCCACTATATGGGTTTTTTCTATGTCCGAAGCCTTTATATCCGCTGGGCCTTCTGCATTTAGAGTCATAGTCTGCGGATCATATGTATGCATTTTAAGATCCACGCTTTTAAGATTCAGTATGATTTCCGTAACATCTTCCATGACTCCCGGAATGCTAGAGAACTCATGCGATATACCTTCTATAACTACGGCCGTAATCGCGGGACCTTGTATTGAAGATAAAAGAACCCTTCTGAGAGCATTTCCAAGAGTAACACCGTAACCCGGCTCTAGAGGTTCACAGGTAAATTTACCGTAGAAAGGGGTTGATACCTGCTCGTCTTTTTCAAGTGCTTTAGGATACTGTAAATCTCTCCAGTTTTTCTGAAAATTCTCCAAATCTTATCCCTCCGTCTGTGCCAAACTCTCTAAACTCTCGAGTAGAACTCAACGATTAGCTGTTCATCTATCGGAACCGTCACGTCCTCTCTCTCAGGAAGCTTGGTTACAACTCCGCTGTAATTATCCCTGTCAAGTTCAAGCCACTGTGGAAAACCCCTTCTCTCAAGACCTTCAAGAGACTGGTTCACGTGTGAGTTGCTCCTTATTTTAGCCTTGATCTCTATCTTGTTTCCCTGATTCACGCTAAAAGAAGGAATATCCACCCTTCTGCCGTCCACAAGAACATGTCCAAGCCATACCATATGCCTAGCCTCGTTGCGGGAACTCGCAAACCCGAGGCGGTAGACCACGTTGTCAAGTCTCCTCTCAAGAAGCAGTATGAGCATGGCCCCTGTAACCCCGCTTCTCCTCGCGGCCTCTGTAAAATAGCGGCTGAACTGCTTTTCTGTCAACCCGTAAATACGCTTAACTTTCTGTTTCTCTCTCAACCTTATTCCGTAGTCAGAAAACTTGGAACGGCCGATTGAAGCCCCATGAACTCCAGGTCCGCGGTTTGGCCTTTTCTGTATTGCGCACTTTGACGTATAACATCTGGCACCCTTGAGAAAGAGCTGCTCACCCTCCCTTCTACAAAGCTTACAAGATGGTCCTCTGTACCTAGCCAATTAACTTCTTCCTCCTGGTAAAAAATGTGAACTTAACATTCTCCTATACCCTTCTTCTTCCTGGAGGCCTGCAACCATTATGCGGGATAGGCGTGACATCTTTTATGATAGTCACTTTTACCCCAGCAGCCTGAACGGCTCTTATTGCTGGCTCCCTTCCGGGACCCGGACCGCTTACATAAACATTGGCGGACTTGAGACCGAAAGTCTTTGCCTTTTTCGACGCATCATCCGCCGCCATCTGGGCAGCAAAAGGCGTACCTTTCCTCGTACCTTTAAATCCCTTGTTACCGGCGCTTGACCAAGCTATTACATTTCCCTTAATGTCACTAATTGTGACTATAGTATTATTAAAAGTAGCCTGTATGTTGACAATGCCGTGTTCAACGAATTTTTTTGTTTTCTTTTTGGTGAATTTCTTGCTCATCTGTAATTGCCCTTAATTATTTTCCAGCTTTTTTCTTCTTAGCTATAGCTGTGCCCCTGCGGCCCTTTCTTGTTCTTGCGTTTGACTTGGTCTTTTGACCCCTAACAGGAAGCCCTGTTCTGTGCCTGACGCCTCTGTAGCATCCTATCTCCACGAGACGCTTTATGTTGAGCTGAATCTCTTTCCTCAAGTCTCCCTCAACTGTGTACTCTCCTTCAATTATTGTCCGCAACTTCGTTACTTCCTGATCATCAAGGTCTCCGGATTTTTTATTTATGTCTATGCCGGCTTTAGAAAGTATTACGTTTGAAGTCGTCTTTCCTATACCGTAGATATACGTAAGACCTATCTCCACTCTCTTATTAAGCGGTATGTCAACCCCTGCTATTCTAGGCATTAGGGAATATCCTCCTGCACACTATCCTTGTCTCTGCTTGCATCTTTTGTTAACGCAGATAACGCGCACAACTCCCTTGCGCCTGATTATCTTGCACTTGTCGCATATTTTTTTTACCGATGACCTAACTTTCACCTTGCTTCCGCCCCTGTTTATTTTTTGAGTCTGTAGGTAATTCTTCCCTTCGTAAGATCGTAGGGAGATATCTCAAGTTTTACCCTGTCTCCAGGAAGTATTCTTATAAATCTGGTTCTCATTTTTCCCGACACATAGGCCAGCACTTCGTGATTGTTCTCTATCTCGACCATAAACATGGCATTGGGCAAAGCCTTTGTTATTGTTCCTTCAAACTCTATTTTTTCTTCTTTCTCCATTACCTGTTCCTAGTGAATTCTTTCGGTAAGAATTTCAGGGCCATTATCCGTAAGTGCTACCGTGTGCTCAAAATGAGCGGAAAGTTTACCATCATAAGTAACGGCCGTCCACCCATCTTCAAGTATCTTTGTTCTCTCAGACCCTTCATTCACCATCGGCTCTATAGCCATGACCATTCCCGAGCAGAGCCTTACTCCCCCTCCTGCACGGCCTGAGGGAATGAAGTTCGGTATCTGTGGTTCCTCATGAAGCTCCCTGCCTATGCCGTGGCCGACGAAATCCCTTACTATGGAAAAACCTTCGCCTTCAACGTATGTCTGTATCTCTTTTGATATGTCCATAACCCTGTTTGAGTTTCTCACCTTCTCTATGCCCCTGTAGAGAGAATCTCTTGTGACCCTAAGCAGTTTCTCTGCAATGGGAGGAATCTTGCCAATCGCTACCGTTATTGCCGAATCTGCATAATAACCGTCGAGCAGTACACCGAAATCTATTCCCAGTATATCTCCTTCACTGAGCATCTTTCTCTTTGAAGGAATACCGTGCACTATCTCCTCGTTAAGTGCGAAGCACACCGACGCTGGATAGTTCGCATAGCCTTTAAAAGCCGCACTAAGACCTCCGTTATCGCACATTCTCTCCGCAATTTCATTAAGCTCCCAGGTAGTCACTCCCTCCTTTGCTTCTTCCTCAAGCCTCATAAGCACCTCGGAAACCGCTCTGCCGGCGGCTCTCATACGTTTGAGCTCTTCTCTGTTCTTAAGCCGAATCATTACAGATTTTTAAGCACTCCTTCTACTCTTACAGCTATATCTGATATCTCTCCCACACCTTCAACCGCGTGCAGGACACCAGTGCCTTCATAAAAATCCTTGAGAGGAGATGTCTGATCCTTGTAGACTCTGAGTCTGTTTTTTATCAGATCCTCCGTGTCGTCCTGGCGACCCTCTATTTTCTGCCGCCTGATTATCCGCTGTATAACCTCCTGATCAGGAACTTCAAGGAAAATAACCGCGTCAATGGCTGCTCCGGCACCAGTGAGAATATCCTCAAGGCATTTTGCCTGCTCAAGAGTTCTCGGAAAACCATCAAGCATAAAACCCGCCTCGCCGAGTGTGGATATCTTCTGCCTTATTATTTCCGTGACGACCTCATCGGGCACAAGCTCTCCTTTGTCCATAAACGACTTGGCGTAGAGTCCAACCTCTGTTCCGTTTTTTACGGCCTCGCGCAAAACATCCCCGGTGGATATATGCTCAACCCCGTATTTTTCCCTTATGAAATCTGCCTGGGTTCCCTTTCCTGCCCCTGGAGGTCCGAACAGTATAAGTCTCATTGTTTTCTGTATTCTCCTTTGCTTCAGAACCTGTATCTCTGTGGTTCCTTCATTCCCTTCTTCTTCATAAATCCTTCGTAGCTGTGAGTTATCAGAAAAGATTCGATCTGCTGCATAAAATCAAGCGTTACCCCTATTACTATAAGGAGGGAAACACCTCCGAAGTAAAACGGCAGATTAAAAGGCTCCCTCTCAAGAAACACAGGCATAACACAAACCGACGCAACATATACGGCCCCTATAAAAGTAATTTTCCCAAGCACATTGCCTATGTATTCCGATGTTTTCCTGCCCGGACGTATTCCCGGTATGTTTCCACCGTTTTTTCGCAGGTTATCCGATAGGTCGTCTGGATCGTAGATTATTGAAGTATAGAAGAAAGCGAAAAATATTATGAGAGCGGCAAAAATCAGGTTGTATATGAACACATTCTGAAACACAAGGTCAGAGAATGTGCGGATAGCCGGGATATCAGCGAATGTAACTATCGTTGCGGGAAAGATAAGGAGCGAGGAGGCGAAAATCGGAGGAATTACTCCTGAGGGATTGGTTTTAAGCGGCAGATGGGAACTCTGACCTCCCATTACTTTTCTACCTACTACCCTCCTGGGATATTGTACAGGTATTTTTCTGTAGGAACGCTCAAAATAAACTATAAGTCCCATAAGAAGGACGAGAAAAATAAAAATAAGCAGAACTCCGAGAACCGAAATCTCTCCGGTGCCTACCAGTCTTGAGAGATTCCAGAAGCCCCCTGGAATGCTGGCGATTATCGACGCAGCAATAATAAGAGATATTCCGTTTCCAATTCCGTTTTCTGTTATCTGCTCTCCAAGCCACATAACGAAGAGTCCGCCCGCGGTGAGAGTGAGCACTGCCGTAATTTTGAACATGAGACCAGGATCCGTAACTGCACTTGCGACGGTAGCCGCCCCCACTCCTCCACGCTCAAGTGTTACTGCCAGCATTAGACCCTGAACGAGGCAGATGAGAACCGTGCCGTACCTTGTGTACTGATTAATTCTTCTTCTTCCGGCATCTCCTTCCTTCTGCATGGCTTCAAGTGAAGGAAACGCCTTAACAAGAAGGGACATGATAATTGAGGATGTAATATAGGGCATGACTCCCAGAGCGAAAATCGATGCCTGTTCAAGCGCTCCACCCGAGAACATGTTAAGTATGTCGAATATCGTGCCACGGGTCTGCTCAAACATCTTGGAAATCTGGTCCGGATCGATTCCCGGAATTGGAACAAAGACCCCCGCCCTGTAAACAATAAGCATCGCTGCGGTGAATAGAAGCTTTCTGTTAAGCTCGGGGATTCTGGGAAGTGACGCGACGTTACTGCTCATACTATCTCCACTTTTCCTCCAGCTTCGGCTATCTTGCGCGCTGCCGCCGCGCTGCATGCATTAACAGACACGGAAAGCGCAATAGCTACTTGTCCGTTGGCAAGAAGCTTCACGGGGTTTTTACCGCTAATTATTCCCGCATCGGCAAGTGTATGGACCGTAACAGATTCCCCGTTTGCAAAACGCTCAAGGTCTTTTAAGTTCACTATGTCGAACTGTTTTTTGAATATGTTGGTAAAACCCCTCTTCGGGCTTCTCATCTTGAGTGGAGTCTGGCCACCTTCAAACCAGCGGTAAACTCCTTTTCCAGAGCGCGCCCCTTGGCCCTTGTGACCTTTTCCGCTGGTTTTCCCATGAGAACCCGCACCTCTTCCAACTCTTTTTCGTTTTGTCCTAGACCCGTTAACTGGTGAAAGTTCGTTCAGCATTTTCAAGCTCCACTGCCTTGTGTTTTTTTTCTACCGGGCTAAGTCGTAGTAACCGGGAAGATCGAGATCCTTTATCTCCTTGTTTCTTGTTTTCGCAACTTCCTCGGGAACCTGAAGTTCCGATAGACCCTGTACAACCGCCATAACAACATTAAGCGGGTTTCTGGACCCCACAACTTTCGAGAGAACATCATGTATTCCCGCAAGCTCGATAACGGCTCGCACGGCACCGCCAGCTATAACACCCGTACCCTGAGACGCTGGTAAAAGCATGATTTGACTTGATACATATTGTGTGCGGACTCCATGTGGTATTGTAGAACCGTTGCGCGGCACCCTTATAAGCGCCTTCTTGGCTTTTTCAACTGCCTTTCTCACGGCATCGGGAACCTCGTTTGACTTTCCAAGGCCAGCTCCCACAATTCCGTCGGAGTTTCCCACCACGGCAAGAACAGTAAAGTGGAATCTTTTACCCCCCTTTGTCACCTTCGCAACCCTCCTTATATGAACCACTTTTTCCCGCAATTCAAGTTCCGCCGGATTTATTTTCTCCTCTGACAAGATTAAAGCCTCCTTACAAGTTGTTATCCTAAAACTTCACTCCAGCCTCGCGGATTCCCTCGGCAAGCGACTTAACCCTACCGTGATAAGCGTAACCACTCCTGTCAAAACGCACTCTGGTTATACCCTTTTCAACCGCCATTTCTCCAATGTGCCTCCCGACTTCTTTTGCAACCTCAGTCTTTTTCATGTTCTCATCGGAAAGCCTTTTTTTAGTTTCGGGAAACATTGTGGATGCCTGAAGAAGGGTGACTTCCCTTGTATCGTCTATCAGCTGGGCGTATATATGCCTTGAGGAGCGGAAAACCGATACTCTTGGCACCTGCGCCGTGCCGCTTATCTTTCTTCTCACGGCAATATGTCTTCTCTTGCGTGCCAGATTTCTGCTTTTTTTCTTTATCATCACTTAGACGCTCCAGCTTTTCCGGGTTTAAGTTTCAACTTCTCGCCCTCATAACGAACGCCTTTACCCTTGTAGGAATCCGGTGGTCTTACACGTCTTATGCGCGCCGCGGTCTCTCCGACAAGCTGCTTGTCAATGCCGTGGAGAGAAAGCAGTGTGCCCCGTTCCCCGACATTCGCCTCCACACCACTGGGAAGGACAAAATCAACCGGATGTGAGTAGCCCAGAGAAAGTTTCAACTGGCCTGCTCCCGCAATATCTGCCTTGTAGCCCGTACCGGTTATCCGAAGAATCTTGGTAAATCCTTCGCTTACTCCTATTACAGAGTTGTTGACGAGGCTTCGTGTGAGACCGTGAAAAGATTTTATTCTTTTCTCCTCTCTCTGCCTGGAAATAACCACCGCTCCATCCTCTACCGCGGCACTTATGCCCTCAGGAACGGGAACTTTAAGGCTTCCCTTTGGCCCCTTGATCTCAATTGCTCCAGGCCTGGGCATTGCCGTCACCCCATCGGGAATAATCACAGGTTTTGTTCCAATTCTTGACATCAGTCTGTCCTCAGATCACCGTGCAGAGAATTTCCCCGCCTATTTTTCTGTTCCTTGCCTCAACCCCAGTCATTATTCCGCTTGAAGTGGAAATTATTGAAATTCCCATTCCCCCTCTCACTCTGGGAATATCATCCTTGCCCACATAAACCCTCCTCGAGGGCTTGCTTATTCTTTTTATCTGCTCTATTGCCGCCTTCCCGTCAGGTCCATATTTAAGTCCTACGGTTATGGTCTTCTTAACCCCTTGCTCAGTGACTTTACAACTCTCAACGTAGCCTTCCTCCGCAAGAACCCTGGCAATCTCACCTTTCATAACCGAACCGGGAATCTCAACACTTTTGTGTCCTGCCATAAAGGCATTCCTTATCCTAGTTAACATATCTGCAATCGGATCCGTCATTTTCTCTCCAACATATTTCCTAGAAACTCGCTTTTCTGACGCCCGGAAGATGTCCCTTGCTAGCAAGATCTCTGAAACAGACCCTGCAGAGACCAAATTTCCTCATAAAGCCCCTCGGCCTGCCGCAAAGTACGCAACGGTTAACTGCACGCACGCGAAACTTCGGCTTTCTCTTCGATTTCTCAAGTAATGCTTTTCTCGCCATAATCCCTCTCTTCTAATTCTTCGCAAACGGCACCCCGAGACAGGAGAGAAGCTCCATTGCCTCGGCGTCGGTTCTTGAAGTCGTAATCAGACTAACGTTCATTCCCTTGTTGTACTGAACCTTACTGTAATCTATTTCAGGAAAAACCAGATGCTCCTTTATCCCCATAGTATAATTGCCCGAACCGTCAAAAGCTCTTGGAGATAGACCCTTGAAATCTCTCACTCTCGGAAGAGCGAGGTTAACTAGGCGGTCAAAAAACTCATACATCCTCTCCCCCCTGAGCGTAACCATGCAACCTACCGGCTGCCCCTCCCTGAGCTTAAAGCCGGCTACGGACTTGCGCGCCTTGGTGATCACCGGTCTCTGCCCCGTTATACCTGCAAGTTCCGATACAGCTTCATCTATCACTTTCGTCTGTCTCCCAGCCTCACTCAGTCTACCGAGCCCCATGTTTATCACGATTTTCTCAAGCCTGGGAACCTGCATAGCGTTTGCATAGGAGAATTTCTCAATCAGTGCAGGGATTACCTTTTGCCTGTACAGAGCTTTTATTCTAGGAATCATTTTTCTCAGATTTCCTTTCCGGTTTTTCTGTTATACCTTACTTTTATGCCATCCTCGCCGGTTCTGTAGCCGACTTTCACAGGCTTTTGATTCTCAGAATCGTACAGCATCAGGTTTGACACATGTATCCCCGCCTCTTTTTCAATGATACCACCTCCAGGATTCTTCTGAGTAGGACGGCTATGTCTCTTTATGATGTTAAGCTTCTCCACAAAAACCTGCTCATTGCTACTGTCTATTCTCAGCACCTTGCCCATCTTCCCCTTCTCCTTGCCTGCAATTACGTAGACCATATCCCCAGACTTTATGTTGAATTTCGTTTTCCCGGCAGACATGCTCATACAACCTCCGGAGCAAGCGAGATGATTTTCATAAAGCCCTTGAGCCTTAGTTCACGCGCGATCGGCCCGAAGACCCTGGTGCCTATCGGTTCGTTTTCCTTATCTATTATAACGGCGGCGTTGTTATCAAAGCGCACGTAGGTGCCGTCCGGCCTTCTCTGCTCTTTCCTGACCCTGACTATCACGGCCTTATACACAGATCCTTTGTCCACTTTAGATTTCGGAATAGCCTGCTTGACCGAAACCACAACCACATCCCCAAGCCGGGCATATTTTCTTCCCGAGCCCCCAAGAACCTTTATGCAGAAAAGCCTCTTGGCTCCGGTATTATCTGCTGAGTCCAGATATGTGCTTGATTGAATCATTTTTCTCTCCAGTTGTTGGCGGAATCACAAGCCTCGCTTCACGCACCCACGTCCTGATTCAACACCCTGCTGAGTCTCCACCTTTTGGTCTTACTGTGGGGCCTTGACTCTATTATTACAACCTTGTCTCCGATATTGCAATCGTTGTGCTCATCATGGACCTTGAAGTTCTTGTTGATCCTCATCTGCTTCTTGTACCGGCTGTGACTCTTGATCCTCTCCACCTGCACAACAGCGGTCTTATCCATCTTGTTACCTACCACTACACCCTTTCTTGTTTTTAACTTTCCTCTTTCCATGAAATCAACTCTCCGGATCTGTGTCTCGCTGTTTTTTTATGGTAAGTATTCTTGCTATATCCTTTCTCAGTTGTTTTATCCTGGCGTTGTTGGGATTCTGTCCCGTAGCAACCTGTATTTTTATATTGAAAAGCTCTTCCCGCGTATCACGGTGGCGCTTGTCAAGTTCCTCGGGAGTAAGATTTCTCAGTTCTTCCGCATTAGTTGCCATCAGAAAGTCTCCTCCTCGATTCTGGTCACTATTCTCGTCTTAAGAGGAAGCTTATACGAAGCAAGCCGCAGCGCCGAGCGTGCAAGCTCCTCGCTTACTCCCGATATTTCATAAAGAAACTGTCCCCTTTTTACCGGAGCCACATAACTGTCCACATCCCCCTTGCCCTTTCCCATTCTGGTCTCCGCAGGTTTTTTCGTAACAGGTTTATAGGGAAATATTCTTATCCACAGATTCCCTCCCCTTCTTACATGTCTTGTTATGGCAATACGTGCGGCCTCTATCTGTCTTGAAGTAATCATACCGTTCTCAAGGGTCTGAAGTGCGAGGTCGCCGAAAGCAAAAGTCGTCCCCCGGGTCGCAGCACCCCTGTTTCTTCCCTTGAATTGCTTTCTGTATTTTGTCTTTTTAGGCTGAAGCATCGGTATCTACGATTTTTTGGACCTCACCCACTCCTTCTCTTTTTCTCTTCTGTATTATTTCGCCTTTAAATATCCAGACCTTCACGCCTATTACTCCGTAGGTAGTCGACGCTTCAGCAACTCCATAGTCAAGGTCGGCGCGAAGCGTTCCTAGAGGCACCCTTCCCTCCCTGTACC
>JAPOSJ010000222.1 GCA_026709745.1 Candidatus Dadabacteria bacterium
TACGGTCCTGTCGCGGACAACGCGGGCGGTATCGCGGAAATGTCGGAACTGGGCACGGATGTGAGAAAAATCACGGACAAGCTTGATTCTCTTGGAAACACCACTGCAGCCATAGGAAAAGGGTTTGCCATCGGTTCCGCTGCTCTCTCAGCCCTAGCACTTTTTGCCGCGTACACAAACGCCGTCGGGCTCTCTTCAATCGACATTACCCAACCCAAGGTAGTGGCGGGAATGCTGATAGGAGGAACCATCCCGTTTTTTATAGGTGCTCTGACCATGGGTTCCGTAGGAAGATCGGCACAGCAGATGGTGGAGGAAGTAAGGAGGCAGTTCAGGGAAATAAGCGGACTTCTTGAAGGAAAATCCACGCCTGACTACTCAAGGTGCGTCAAGATAAGCACCGACTCTTCGCTGAAAGAGATGATACTTCCGGGCATTATCGCCATAGTGGTGCCACTCGTAATAGGCTTCGCCCTTGGAGAGGAAGCCCTTGGAGGTTTTCTAGCGGGAGCGGTTGTCGCAGGAGTCATGCTCGCGCTTATGATGGCAAACTCAGGAGGAGCCTGGGACAACGCGAAAAAGTTCATAGAGGAGGGCAATCTGGGAGGAAAAGGATCGGAGGCCCATAAGGCCGCCGTTGTTGGAGACACAATAGGAGATCCGTTTAAGGATACTTCCGGACCGGCAATGAACATTCTTATCAAGCTCATGTCCATAGTATCGCTTGTCGTGGCTCCTCTTCTTATAATATAAATGCAGGCTTTACCCACAGGCGGGGCCCCGAAAGACGGCCCCGCCATTATTTACACAGTTTGCGAAAATTGAGTATATTATTTTTTCTGTTGCTCCTGACCATTCATATAGAACTCAGGGGCCGAAGACCGAAACAGGAGGCAGCAAAACATGGCTATTGAGCCAAGTAAGTACGAAACGCTTTATCTGGTAAGACCGGATATATCACCCGAAGATCTTCTCACAATCCAGAACAGGGTTGAGCAGAGCGTGACCGCAAACAGCGGGAAAATCATAAAATCAGAAAAATGGGCAGAAAGAGACCTTGCCTACCGAATAGACAACTATACAAGGGGGATTTACTACATAGTCGTTTACGAGGCTGAACCAAAAGCCGTAACTGATATAGAAAGGTATTTTAATCTCTCAAAAAACAATGTTCTGCGGTTCATGACCGTAAAGTACATTGAGGAAGAGCAGAAAAAAACCGCGCCCGTCGTGGAGAAAACTATTCCTCCACAAGCATCTGAACAAGCAGACCAGAGCGCTTTTCAGACTCCGACTTCACAGGAGCCCAAGAACGAAAAGAAAAGCGAAGGAGAAGAGCAGTCATGAGCAGAAGACCAACAACAGGCGGGGGAAGAAGATTTTACTCGCGCAGAAAAAAGCCCAGAGATCTTGCCAAGGAAGGAAAACAGATAGATTATAAGGACACGGAACTTCTCTCTCAGTTCATTACCGAGAGAAAGAAAATATTGCCCAAGAGAAATACCGGGCTGTCAAGACAGGAACAGAGCAAGGTGGCGACTGCGATAAAAAGGGCTCGTTTCATGGCCCTTTTGCCCTACACCGTTACTCACAAGTGATTCGAGGTAAACAATGAAAGTAATTCTAATTTCCGACGTGGAAAATATAGGGACCGTAGGAGAAGTAAAGGATGTAAAAAACGGGATGGCGAGAAATTACCTTATTCCCCGCAAGCTTGCCGTGAAGGCGACAGAATCAAACCTCAGGGCATGGAAAAGCAAGATAGAGGCAATAAGACTTCGCAGAACCGAAATTCTTGAGAATGCAAAGGCTCTCGCAGAGAAACTCAAGGGACTTGAAATCTTCATACACGCCAAATCTGGCGAGGGAGACCGGCTGTTCGGATCTGTCACATCGCAGAACATTTCCGACGCTCTCGGAGAAAAGGGATTCGACATATCAAGAAGGAATATAGACCTTGAGAGTGCAATAAAAGCACTTGGTACATACTCGATTCCCCTTAAGCTGCATACGGAGGTAACTCAGGAGATAACCCTTAACGTTACAAAGGAAGAAGAAAAGTAGCCATAGCAAAGTATTATTGACATTTTCAGAGGAGAATAATACATGTCAGACAGTTTACAAACCCCCAAGTTCGCTCCTGTAGGAGAAAAAGAAGTCACCCGGGCCATAGTCGAGGGATTCTCTGATGAATTCAGCGAATATATTACAAGTGACGTCATAATAGTCGGCGCAGGACCAAGCGGGCTCGTGGCGGCGAAGGACATAGCTAAAAAGAAGTATAAGGTTCTGCTCGTCGAAAGAATGAACTACCTAGGAGGAGGGTTCTGGATCGGGGGATACCTTATGAACAAAGTGACGGTGCGCGCTCCGGGCGAAACGGTTCTTGATGAGATTGAAGTACCGTACGAGGAGGTCTCCGAGGGACTTTTCGTCGCTGACGGTCCCTATGCGTGCTCGAAGCTGATAGCTACGGCGTGCGAAGCCGGAGCGAAGATAAGGAATATGACACTGTTTGACGACCTGGTCTACAGGGAAAACGGCAGGGTAGCGGGCATAGTTATAAACTGGACCCCTATAGCAAATATGCCCAAAGAGATAACCTGCCTTGATCCTGTCGCAATAGAATCGAAACTTGTAATAGACGCCACAGGTCATGACGCCTATTGCATCTCAAGACTCTCCCAGCAGGGTCTTTACAGAAAACTCCCGGGCCACGGCTCAATGTGGGTGGAGAAGTCAGAAGAAGCCTTGGTTGAATACACTGGAGAGGTACACCCAGGTCTGCTCGCGTGCGGAATGGCAGTTAACACCACTTTCGGGCTACCGAGAATGGGACCGACTTTCGGCGGGATGCTACTTTCGGGCAAAAAGGTAGCACAGGTGGCGATTAACATACTTGATGAAATGGACTGATATCCACTGATTTACTGTCCTTTTGCTATTTTCTCTATTTCGCCACCGCACTCCGCGCAGAGAGAACCCGGGTACTGGATATCGAGAACTTCTTTCTGCCAGTGCGAATTAAAAAGCGTGCACTTGCTATTTTCGCAGAACTCCTTCCCCGAGAAATTATACAGAAGGGGCTGAAGCACGTACATCCCAGCTATTTTCGTTATTCTCTCGTCCCCGTAATCGATAAATTTTCCCCGAAACGCCTCGTCAAGTTCGGCCAGATCTCTTCCCGATCGGACAAACTCCGCCTTAAGAAAATAGTATTCTCTGGGTCTTGCCGGACCTTCTACAAGTCCCGATGTTGAAATAAAGGAAGGAAACCCAGAGATTATAACCCTTGCATGGTATCTACGGGACCCGTAAGTGCCAAGCAACCTGCCTGTAATAACAGCGTGAAAAACGTTTTTCGCAAGTTCCCCCGGATGCTTTCCAAGAAAGAACCTAGAGAATATCCTCTGAACCCAGAAAGCATCGTAAAGCTCCTTTTCAAAAGGCTCAGACGATGCGGACGCCCCATGGAAATCAACGGGCCTTTCAATGTCAAAAACCCTAGCCCTACGAAGAAGAGACTCAAGTTCAGCCATTTCCCCCGCTCCAAGTGATAAAAAGTCAAAAAAGTCCCCGCGAAACTCAACCGAAAGTCCAAGGTCCGATAGAAAATCCACCACCCCTTCCATGACAGGCGGGCGGGTGAGGCTGTCTGAATAAAGTTGTAAGGGAAACATCAGGAAAAATTCTGTTTTCTCAGAAGTCACCGCCGGGCAGAAACTCGGCTATGATTTCGATTTCGACCGGTGAGTCCATCGGGAGCCCCAAAACCCCGACTGCGACCCTGGCATGGCGTCCGTTCTCAGAAAGAATATCTGAGAAAAGCTCAGAAGCTCCATTGACCACCTTGTGCTGTTCCGTAAAACCGGGGGCACTTGCCACATAACCCGTCACCTTAACGATTCTGCTGAGCTGACGCAGATCGTCCAATGTGTGGCTTATCACGGATAAGCCATTTATCGCTGCAAGTCTCGCTGCCTGAAAACCCTGCTCTACGGTAAGATCAGACCCCACCTTCCCCGTGAAACAAAGCGCTCCCCTCTCGACGGGAAGCTGGCCCGACACAAAAATCAAGTTGCCCGACACCATGGCGGGAACATAGCTCCCAAGAGCGGGAACTTCCTCCGCAAGATCTATTCCGAGTTCCAAAAGTCTCTGTTTGATCATTAATCTTCCCTTGTTTTCACTCCGACATATATTGTCCTGCCCCCGCGCTCAATGAGAAAAAGCAGGGTACCGCTTGATCTGTGCTTCTCAACGGCACGTTTGTACTCGTCAAGTCCGTTGACCGGATCTCCATTTGCCTCAAGTATTACGTCTCCTCTTCTGAGGCCCGATCCTGAAGCCAAACTCCTAGGCTCTACACTGGCTATAATAACCCCTCTCTCAGCCTGAATCCTGAAGCGATTTCTAAGCTGCGGTGTTATCTCGCTTACCTCGATACCAAGATTCTCCTCAGCTTTAAGCTCGTCAACTGACTGCCCGGTTCTCTCATTTTCAGGATGTTCAATGAGTTTTATGGTGAAAACCATCTCCTTGCCATCGCGAAACACCCCGAATTCCGTATCAACCCCCGGTCTTGTAAGGGCAAGTTTTCTCACAAGTGTCGCGGCATCCTGAATCTTCTCTCCCTCAACGGAAACGATCAGGTCTCCCCTTCTCAGACCTGCCTGGTCCGCGGGGCTGCCCTCCTTTACTTCAGACACAAGTCCTCCTTCATCCCGATCAATCCCCAGTGCCTCGGAAATTTCCGGCGTTACGTCCTGAATCATTATTCCGAGCCATCCCCTGATGACCCTCCCATGAACCTTCAGATGCTCAACTACGGTTTTGGCCATGTCCATGGGTATGGCAAAGCCGAGGCCCTGAGCACGGCGTATGACCGCAGTATTAACTCCCACCACTTTACCTTTATAGTTAAAAAGCGGCCCTCCGCTGTTTCCTGGATTAATCGCCGCGTCGGTCTGAATGAAGTTGTCATAGCGCCCGATTCCAAGTGCCCTGCCCTTTGCGCTGACTATTCCGGCGGTAACAGTGTGACCCAACCCGAAGGGGTTTCCGATGGCAAACACCCTGTCTCCTATCTCAAGGGCCGAGGAGTTGCCCATTTCCACGGCGGGAAGAGGCACCTGCGGATCAATTTTCAGAAGCGCCAGATCCGTCAGGGGATCGGTGCCGACTATTCTTGCAGAGTATCTTTCTCCACCCTCAAGTATCACCTCGATCTCCTCTGCTTTTCCCACGACATGGTTGTTGGTAACTATATAGCCGTCAGAACTCATTATTAAACCCGAGCCAAGCCCTCTGTTTCTGAACTCTCTCTCCGGCATTCGGTCTGAAAACCTTTCGAAAAACTTCCTGAAATATTCGTCCTGATAGGGCAAGACAAACGGCGAGGCTTTTATCACATTTGTCGTGCTTATGTTCACGACCGAAGGAGCAAGACGTTTTATCAAAGGCGAGATGGACTCTGAGGGGCTTTGGGAAAAAGCTTGCGAAACGAGAGTGGAGAAAAATGCTGCCGAGGCAAAAAGAAAAATCAGATTTTTAAATGCTTTCACCATAGTTCAGACTCCGGGACAAGAAAATTTTAACTGTATGAAACCCTCACAGGGGATCTTTCAGCATACTGTCCCAGTACTTGAAAAGTTGCCTGCTTGAATACGCCTTCACAATGTAATCACGCACGGAGGAGAGAACGCTGCTTTCCGTATATATGAATTTTCCCATGATCCTTGACTGGTTCTGAACCTTATTCACCCTGGCTTTTCTTCTTGACTCATACTGCCAGAAAGCATGAGAGAGATTCAGTGAATCGGTTCTACAGAGTTCCTCAGCCAGTACTGCGGCCGACTCCATTGCCATTGACGCACCGGCACCGGCATTTGGAAGTATGGCATGAACCGAATCTCCCGCAAGCACCACCCTTCCTCGGGACCAGCTATCCATCCTGAGGTCATTATACTCATCATAGTAAATATCACCGGGATCATCAAGACTGCGCAGAATCTCCGGCACCACTCCCGCAAATCCGGAGAAGTTGCGGCGTATGTTCTCAACCCTCGTATCCACTGCATCAGGAACACCTGACTTTCTCCTTACGCTTGTGAAAACGGCAAGACGTCCGCGCGTCGGCCACATCCCGAGAAATTTCCCTTTTCCCCAGTACTCGATGATACCTTCGCCAGCGCAGAGATTGCGACTGACCCAAAAGCCCCACCCGGACATACCGCTGTAGCGAAGTGGCACGTCGCCGAAAACTTTCTTTCTGACCCAGGACCTTATCCCGTCACATCCCACGACCAAGTCATAGGTCTGCGTGCTTCCGTCGCTGAACACAGTCTCGACTCCCTGTGGGGTATCCTCAAAAGAGGTAACAGTGGTGTTCATTCTGATTGAATCCCTGCTTACAGCATGCGTCAGTATCTCTATCAGATCAGGGCGGTAGATACTTATTATGGGGCCGTATTTTTCGACCACTGAATCAATCGTGTAACTGTTTATGATTTTACCCCTGTAGTTTGAGATATTGTAATCGCTAAAAGCACAGCCGCGCTCCTTGAGCAGTTCGTATAATCTCAACCCCTTGAGTATCCTGCTTCCCGAAGGCCAGACCACTATTATGTACCCTACGTCTCCGAATCCCGAGGCCCTCTCGACCAGAGTTGGACGAAAACCTCGCTGCTCAAGAAGCCCGCAGAGTGTCAGTCCGGCAATACCACCACCGACGATAAGAATTTTCATGTCGGGGCCATAGCGGAGATGTCCATTTGAAGATATGGCAGTGCTCATGGTTCTGTCAAATTTACCATTAAAATCCTAAAAGACTGTATTCAGTTAAGGGAATTATAAACTATTTTCAAAAGACTTCTTAATGTCGCTTTTTAAAATTTTGCCCATGGAGTTCCTTGGAAGTGAGGAAAAAGACAGAAGCAGAGTCGGAAGTTTGTACGGGGCAAGTTTGTCAGAAGCCCAGTCGCGAAGACCGTCAAGCTCAATCGAAAAACCTTCCCTCAGCACAAGAGCCACGCCTACCCTCTCTCCCCAGTGAGAATCAGAAACCCCAACCACTGCACATTCTTCGACCAAAGGATGTTCTCCAAGTGCCTCCTCTATCTCAAGGGCAGATATCTTATAACCACCTGATTTTATTATATCCACCGACTCCCGCCCAAGAATCCTGTAGGAACCTCCGGGCCCCAAAAAGGCTATGTCGCCCGTGCAAAACCATCCATCGCGAAAAGATCTCTCTGTTTCCCAAGGCTTCCCCCAGTATTCAAGAAAAACGTTTTTACCTTTAACTCTGATCTCCCCACTGCTTCCCTCCCCAAGTCGCCTGTCTCTCTCATCAAAAATGCCCACATCCAAGCCGGGCATAGCAAAACCCACACGTCCCGGAAGCCTCTCGCCCGCGTAGGGATTAGAAAGAGCCATTCCTATTTCGGTCATTCCATATCTCTCAAGAAGGACATGTCCGCTTATTTCTTTCCATTTCTCAAGAACAGCGACAGGAAGAGATGCCGAACCGCAGACCATTAGGCGGAATCCGCGAAGAGAGTCGCTTATCCGTTTTCTTTCCCGCTCAGTGGAATTCTCCCAAGAGTCTATAAGTTTTGAGTAGATAGTGGGAACTGCCATAAAAAGAGTCAGGTCTTTTTCTGCAAAACTCTCCCAGACACTTTGCGAATCAAAACCATTTATCATAACGCATCTGGCGCCGGACCAAAGGGAGCAGAGAACTACATTCAGTATGCCGTGGAGATGATGAAGGGGCAGGACGTTGAGTATTGAATCCCCTCCGCTCCACTTCCACGCCTCGATCATGCTGTTTATCTGGACCTTTATGTTAAGGTGAGTCAAAACGACTCCTTTGGGCCTGGATGTGGTTCCGCTTGTATATATGATCATCGCCCTTCTTTCCTCACTGACCATGGGAAGATTTCCGCGGGCGGGACGAAAAACTTCCGGAAGGAACCGCACCCGAAGTCCTGTTCCGGACAGAGCTCTTTTGAGCTTACCTGTAAAGTCCGGATGAAAAATCACAGTCTCCGCACCACAGTCCCTAACGACATACTCTATTTCTCTTGGCGAATGGGTTATGCCCAGAGGAACAGACACGCCTCCCGCAATCCATACACCGAGCTTCAAAGCTACGTACTCAAACCCCGGAGGGACAATAAATGCAATCCTTTTTTCCGCAAGATCTTTGTAATCCCCAAGGAGGTTAAGGGCCGCAAAACGGGAAACCCTGAGCAGTTCTGCATAAGTGAAATCTCCCGTCCAGTCCTCAACGGCGGTACTTTTCCCGAATCCTTCTACTCTTTGTACAAGTTCTATCCCCGCCATTAGAGCCGCTTTAACCTCTTTGGTTTTTGCTTTATAATAATAAAATCTTAATTAACATCCTGCAATCCACCCCAGGAGGAATGTTTCTTGTCATCTAAGACCATGGCGATGCAACTTGAAATCACAGAACTTGGAAACCCGGTGCTCAGGAGAGAAGCAGAGCATGTTGAAGACATAGGCGACCCAGAGATCCAGGATCTGATTGACGATATGATCCTGACTGCTGAAGCGGCAAGCGGCGTGGGTATTGCGGCCCCTCAGGTATCTAAATCCCTCCGCATCTTCATAATGGCCGGAACTTCAAGCCCACGCTATCCCGATGCCCCCAAAACGGAAACCAAGGTGATAATCAATCCCGAAATAGTCTCTGTATCTGAAGAAGTGGAAAAAGGCTTCGAGGGGTGTCTCAGCATTCCGGGGATCCGAGCTCTTGTTCCGAGACACAAGCTGGTACGCACCGTTTACAGGGACAGGGACAACAATACAGTGGAAGAAACCTTTTCGGATTTTGCGGCAAGGGTGTTCCAGCACGAATACGATCACATAAACGGATTGGTGTTTCTTGATAGGGTCGAGAGTTCGGTGGAGATAATCACGGAAAAAGAATACATGAAACTTGCTGCCCAGCATGATTCAGAGAAGCAGGAATGAAGCCCTCCCGCGGGAGTGCACATACAAACTCAAGGAGAAATTCATGAGCAATTACCCAGAAGGTCTTGATCACGCGATAGAGCACGGTTTTTATGATGCCGTTTTCCAGAGAAGATCCCGGCGCTTCGGTCTCGGAATGGAGATTGAGAAGGGACCTCTGCAATACAAATCCAAGCATGATGCCATCCCGTTGTCCGAGCTTGAGGAAGCAATTCTGGTCTGGACAGGCCTTGGCATAAAGAATATAAACCTCTCTGACTTCCCACCACACGTGGGTCTTGACCTTGAGATGCAGTTTACGAGCAAAACGATCCCGGCCCTCGGCGACGTACACAGAACCGAGCTTTTCTACACGAATGACGATGGGCTTTACATGATAAAGATGCATGATAAACGTGCCGAGGATTTCGAAGGACTTGAGAAAATGACCCGCCACCAGAGAATGGACCGGATACTTGAGCTGTTCCGTAAATCCAGGATCAAGCTTTCTGAAGGAAGAGCGGATTTGCCGTCAAAGCCCCCGGGAATCGCCGCCCACAATCTTTGGAACGTGAACAAGCCCGGAACAACTGTGTTCATGCCGGTAACCGATCTTTCAGCGTGCATAATCAATCTCTATTTTTTTTACATGAGACCTGACCACAGGTTTAACTTCGTCGACGAGCTTCACAGACTCAGACACCCCGGAACAACTCACTGGCTTGAGAAGGGATTTCTAGACAAATCGAAGAGAATGCCCCTTGTCGAGGCGGAACTTCGCTTTGCAAACGGTTACATAGCCGAGCAGGCCTTTATGGGACAGAATATGGTATTAGCACTTCAAACCCTCGGTCTTGGAGGATGGCTTTTCAGCGGATTCGCTAGCATGTTCATGCTGGGGGGAACCCCTTTTAACAGAGGTCTGGGATTCCGGTTCGTAACTCCGAAGATACAGGGCGACACGGGAAACCCGAATCCCGTAGCGGTCGGCCGAGACAACTTGTTCCAGGCGTTCTGCCCGCCTTACTATAAAGACATGGGAGAGGCAGTTGAGGCCTTTAACGACATGAAGTGGACCAACTGGGAGTCGCACAAGCTTCCCTACAGGGATCCGACCGGGGTTCTCGCGGAGGTTGAAAGACCGAGCAAGGATGAAATTCAGGTTGTAAAAGACATCTGCAACTACGTTTACGATACATACGGGAGGTTCCCTGCTTTCTCAGACCCAATGTTCCTCCGCTTCATGGTGCAGGCCCATCATCTGGATCTTGATTTCTACGACAAGTACTATCCACCGGGGGCCTATACAGATGCACACAAAAACCATTTCGCGCGCTGGCACCCCGATATCCCGGACCCGTTTTCGGGTGGATGATATAAATCCCCGAGACCTGGCAAAAACCGCAGTTTAATCCTGTTTCCTGCTGAAAATCCACCTAAACGGCTGTTTTGCCAAGAACATAATAACCTGAAGGTTAAACAGAACCCCTGCAAAACTCAGAAGGTCGGAGGGCTTCATGTAAATCTGCGAATCCCAGACCCCCATCTGCCCGCTTATCACTATGAAATCGTCCTCCACGGACGATTCCGTCACTGTTATCTCAAAATCCCCTGCAGGGCTGGTTACTTTCATTAAAATCCTCCCGCAAACTATTAAATAAAGAAAATCAAGTTGATTATACCAAGCATCACCCGGAAACCGAAAGAGCCTTCCTCATTATCTCAACCGGCGCGGTCTCACCGGTCCAGATCTCAAAAGCGTCAACTCCCTGATAAAGAAGCATGCCGAGTCCCGAGGCTGCCTTTAACCCCAAATCCCTGCAGTCCCTTACAAGCGGAGTAACGGAGGGCTTATATACAAGGTCATAGACCACGCAGTTTCCACTCAAAAGACCGAGCGGGAGGCAAAGCGATTCTATGTCTCCCATTCCGCAAGAAGAGCAGTTAATCAAGATGTCCGCAGGGGCAATCAGTTCCGAGACACTGTCTGCGTCGTCAAGCGGAATTGCGGAGAAAGAAACAGAGTCAAAGTGTGCGGAGAGCTCCTCCACGAGATTCTGCGCCCTGGAACAGGTTCTGTTGGCAATCACAATGCTTCGGGCGCCGCCCGTACACATCGCGACTGTCACGGCCCTGGCCGCTCCGCCTGCCCCCACAATGAATACATTTTTGCTGTGCGGATTGAATCCAAGCTCGGAGCGAATGGACTTCAGCACCCCGGAAACATCCGTGTTGTAGCCCCTAAGCACTCCGTTATTGTTAATTATGGTGTTTACTGCTCCGACAATAACCGCCTCGGGGACAATTTCATCAAGACTCTCTATAACGGACTGTTTATGCGGAATGGTCACATTAATTCCGCAAAGACCCAGCACTCTTATTGAATTCACGGCTTCATCTATGTCTCTGGGATCCACATCAAAGGCCAGATACACAGAGTCAAGTCCAAGATGCTCAAACGCCGCATTATGCATCGGCGGAGAGAGGCTCTGGGACACGGGATGGCCGAGAATGCCATATATACGCGTCGTGGCTTTTATTCCCAAGTCCTTTCCTCTTTTGAGTGTCCGCGAAGAATTTCCCGCACCGCCCTGACATCATCTCTAATCTGTGCTATAAGTTCGTCCACTCCCGCAAAACGCTTCTCATCTCTG
>JAPOSJ010000128.1 GCA_026709745.1 Candidatus Dadabacteria bacterium
GGGATCTGACGGTGTTGAGCTTCGGTTACTGAAGTCTGGGGGCTGGTTTTTTTTCAACACTTCTTTTTACGAAGAGGCAAGGCCCGCTGAAACAATTCCTTTCTACAGGACGCAGGTCAAAAACGCCGTGCAGTTTCTGAAAAAGCAGGGGATAAAAAGGGTCAAGGATGAACATAAGCCAGAATCGGCCAAATTCCACCCGCGCTCTTACTACGAAGAGCTTGTGAGAAACGCGGGGTTTGATCTCGTCACCGCGCAGGAATTTGCCGCGGATCTTACGAAAGAAGCTTGGGAGTATATAAGCTCTTTTCAGCAGTATGCCTCAGGAGCCCTTCACGGCTATCCGGAAGATGTTGCTTCAGACGCCATGAAAAAAGCGGTCGAGCCGGCGATTCTTCTCCATGGGGAAGTAAACGAAGACGGCAACCATTTCGTTACCAGAAAATGGCTTTCCGTCTGTGCGCGAGCCTGATTTTACAGTGACGGTACTTCTTGCCTGTAGAGATTTTAAGCATAGTTTTGGGAAAATCCAGAGAAAGCAGGCTGTCATTCTCCTGAAACTGCGTTCTTCCTTAGAAAATCGAACGTATAGAACCCTGTTTCGCACCAGTTTTTGCCTATGAATCTTATTGCATAGTTTCCTACGTACTCTATTCTTTCTGGAGCCATGTCATTTTTTCCAAGAGGAATTCGTTTTTTAAAAGGTAGTTTTCCGGTCCTGCTTTTTTTCCGGAGCCTCCTGCAAGTAGCGCAGGGGCATATATTCCTAAGCTCATCATAAAAGAAAACGCTTTGCTCCCCGTCATCCCAGATGATCTGAAGAGCTTTTTCGGTAAATTCGTTTATTTCCTTCGGCTTTGTGTTCACGAGAATATATATTCTACACAGCTTTCAGAACACAATCGATTCCCAGACAAACCTTAGTACCCGTTTGCAGGCAGTTAATCCGAGCGGTTATAATCAAAGCCTGAAATGAGCGAGCAGGAACAGGATGCGCTTACGGCTACGGTAAAGTGGATTCAGGAAGCTTCCCAAATAGTTTTTCTTACAGGAGTTGAACTTTCCCTTGAGGTCGGTCTGCCTGATGTTTCAGACTTAAGCTTCAATCCCGATATAGGAAAATTCAAGAATCGGCCAGAGATCAGAAAGGAGTACTGGGAAAAAATAAGGGAATTCTATCCCAGAATCTCTGAAGCAAGGCCTTCTCCCGCCCACGAGGCAATTTACGAGATGGAATTTCTCTGCAACGTGGACTGCGTTCTGACCCAGGCAGCAGACGGCCTGCACAGCAAGACCGGCAGCGAGAAGATAATAGAGATATACTCGACGATAAACTGGGTCCACTGCCATGAATGCGGAAACGATTACCGCACCGACGGAATACTTCTTTCCCTCGAAGACAGCAAGACGGGCATTCCAAAATGCAAGGACTGCCAGAGCGACCAGATGAAGCCTCCGATGTCCTTTCCGGGTCAGCCGCTTCCCCACTGGGAGATAAGGGAATCTTGGATGAGGCTTCAGCACTGCGATCTTTTCATAATCGTCGGCGCGAATCTTGAAATCGAACCCGTGGCGTCTTTTCCTTTCCAGGTGATGAACAAGGGAAACAGAGTTGTTGTTATCGGCGAGAGAAAAACCTCTGCAGATGATTACGTAAGTGCCGTAATATACGGAAGCCCAAGCCAGATTATGCCTTACATAGTCAATAAGCTCAAGGAAACCCATACGGTCTCCTGAAAGCACATGTGGGCCGCGGAAGTGGGACGGGAAAACAGTCTTGTCAGTCAAAACAAAAATATATGAAGAAAGTGTCGCCCGGGAGATGGAACGCTACGTTTCGAATCTCGACAGGGACATCTACACTATAAGCAATATTCCTGAGGAAGTCGTTGCCGTCATTTTCGCCTACGTAAGCAGGAGCCCTAAGGGCTTCAGGGAAAACATAAGCACTGTGATAAGGGAGCAGGAGATGGGGAGGGAAAGGGCGGAGAAGTTCCATGAGAAGTGGGTTCTTAACTACGGTCACTCCTCCGTTGCCGAGCATGCGACTTTGCACATAGGTGTTGAGAGGGTTTCAAGGCTTTTCTCATCCCTGCTTGAGTGCGCAAACGAATTTCTCTCGTTCACAGAGTATTCCCAGAGATACCAAAGACCCCAAAAGGGCGATAATTACATCCCCCAGGAGCTTGACTCTGTCCCTGCATTGAAAAAGGAGTTTGAAGAGCTCTGTGATTTTCAGTACGAAGTTTATTCAGAGTTAAACTCCAGGCTTTTTGATTTCTTGAAAAGAAAGTTTCCCGTTTCTGCGGGTAAGGATGAGAAAGTTCACCTAAGGGCGCTTGAGAAAGTAGCTTTTGAAGACGCTAGATATGCCCTTAATCTCTCAACGCTTACGAACCTCGGCATGACGGCGAACGCAAGAGCCATGGAGCAGACCATCTCCGCGCTTCTCTCAAGCCGCTACCCGGAAGTGAGAAGGAGAGCGGAGGAGATAAAAAGCGAAGTAAGGTTCTCTGTTCCAACGCTTGTAAAATACGCAGATGAAAACCCCTACATAGTGAAAACGCGTGAGGCACTTGAGGAATTCTCCCGCTTTGTTCCGGCCTCCGCGGAAAACAACCCCCGGAACAGGCCTTCGGTTTTTCTTTTTGACTACACAGGGAGGGGAAAGGAGTATCCGCAGACTGAAGCCTTGAGAGAGATAGCAAGAGGTCTTCTTTTCGAGTTCTCAGAACTTTCTGCGGGTGACGTAGAGAAATATCTATGCGGAAATGCGGCGGAGCTTGAGAAGATTTTTTCAATCGCCGTAAGGGAGCTTGCAAAGCATGACAATCCGGCTGGGATATTCAGATCGGTTAACTACGGAGTGGAATTTGTACTGAGCGAGGCGGCGTGGCATCAGCTGCTCAGGCACAGGAAAGTCAGCTGGACTGCAAAGGAACCTTCAGTCGGGGAAGGGATTACGATTCCTCCTCATATTACGGAATCAAAAACAGAGGAACTTCTGCTCAAGGCTGTCAGGCAAAGCGAGGGGCTCTACAAACGGCTTGTTGACGCTGGTTTTCGTGACACGGCAAGCTACACCGTCACAAATGCCCACAACAGAAGGGTCTGCGGTAGGTTTGATCTCTGGGAGTTCTATCACCTTACAAATCTGCGCATGTCTGCGGGGGCACAATGGGATATAATGAACATTGTCAGCGAACTTGCAAGGAGCATTGAACAGGTACACCCGCTTTTTGTACGTTCCGCGTTGAAAAGGGTCGATTAGTACCGCTTGGGAGGGAAGAAAAAACATTCTGATGTCACTTGAGCCTGTAAGAAGATGCGAGGAGTGCGGTTATGAGACAACGGCGAAAACAGATGTCTGCCTTTCCTGTGGAGAGAGTTTGCGGCCCAGGGCAAAAGGTGGCGTCAGGGGACTTATTCGAAGCCTGATACTCGTGGCGATTGCACTCTACATACTTCTATCCTCCTTCAAGGTTTTCGGATTATTACCAGGGGTGAGATGCTGTGGCTGACCCTAGCCATATCTTGAAAGCAAAAGAGGGCACGGCCGCGTGGAACCTCTGGCGGGAGAATGAGCCCGGCATTGTGCCTGATCTTGGCTGGGCGAATCTTAAAGGACTTGTTCTTGAGGGTGCTGTGTTTGCGAAATCGTCTCTTAAGCTTGCCTTCTGTAAAGGATGCAGTTTTGCGGGTGCGGATTTTTCCGGGGCGAACATGCGTGGAGTCAATCTTGAGGGCTGTGACCTTCGCGGTGCGGTCTTCAGGGATGCAAACCTTGAAGGGGCACACATCCTAGGCGCTGATCTTACCGGTGCTGATTTCGGCGGAGCCAATCTCAAGCTTGCGAATTTCGACGGGGCGATCCTTAAGGGTGCTGATCTTACCGGTGCGAGAAAATTGAAGGCTTCGCAGCTTTTTTCTATAAAGAATCTTGAGAACCTTAAGGTTTCAGAGGGTGTCTTGGAAAAGGTGAGAAATCAATCTCCCCATTTGTTTGAATGATTCCTGCCGCACAGGACAGAGCTTTTCATATTTTAAGTTAAGAGTGCCCCTTTACTTTCAAGCTTCTTCTAGGAAAAGCGGGGAAGGGTAATAAATGATTGTGCAAAGCTGGGCTGCAATTTTTACGAATTCCGTTTTACCAATTGCAATGCTTACAGTCTTGCGGGCACCGTGACAATTCATTAATTTACTTAGCAGTTTCAAGATGGACAGAAGAATCTACAGAGTATCGGAAATCAATTCTTCAATCAAAGAGGCGGTTGAGTTTGAGTTCGGCGGGGAGACGGTATGGGTCACAGGGGAGATTTCCGGTTTCAAGGGACATTACGCAAGCGGCCACTGGTATTTTTCACTTAAAGACGACCAGAGCCAGATTTCTGCCGCCTGCTTCAGAGGTAGCAACCAGCAGATAAAGTTCACTCCGGAGAATGGAATGGATGTCATATGCGCTGCGCGAGTCGGAGTTTACGAGAAAAGCGGTATTTACCAGCTCTACGTAAGCGATATGGAACCTAGGGGGGTGGGTGCAGACGCTCTGGCACTTGAAAAACTCAAGCAGAAGCTTCTTGAAGAAGGCCTTTTTGAAGCATCGAAAAAACGCCCCCTTCCTTTCCTTTCCCGCAGAATAGGAGTTGTCACTTCTCCTTCGGGAGCAGCTGTGAGGGATATTATCAAGGTCGTATACAGGAGGTCTCCCAATGTCGAGGTTGTTATTTCTCCAGCAAGTGTTCAGGGAGATAACGCCCCGGCCGAAATACTCGAAGCCCTTGACAGGCTTTACTCAATAGATGGACTTGACCTTGTAATCGTCACTAGAGGAGGAGGGTCAAAAGAGGACCTGAAGGCTTTTAACGACGAGGCGGTCTCAAGAAAAATCGTCGCCTCTCCTTTTCCTGTCATCTCGGCCGTGGGTCATGAAGTGGACGTGACAATAGCAGATCTTGTATCCGATGTTAGGGCCGCCACACCTTCAATGGCTGCTGAGCTTGCAGTAAGGGAAAAAAGGGAGATCGCAGACAATCTCGAGCAGCTTCGCCACAGGCTTAGCCGATCCCTCACAAACCGTATGGACATGTTCTCCATGCAGCTTGATGGACTCTCAAACAGCTTCAGTCATCATATGATTTCACGAATCCAAAATCTCGAACAGCGCATCGAGAATTACTCTGGCAAACTCGCTTCACTTAACCCTTTCAGCGTTCTTGAGAGGGGGTATGCAATCGTATCAAAACAGAGAAGCGAGGAGATTGTGCAGGATTCCCGCACGCTTAGTCCCAGTGAAAAACTTGTCCTGAAGTTGAGTAGGGGAAAGGCTTTCTGCAGCGTCGAGAGAACGGATAACGAATCTCAGGGCTGATTTTCAGTGAACAGTCGAAAGACTGCTGAGCCTCAGTACCGATATGTCCTGCGAAAGCAGCATGTCCATTATTCTAACGGGCGGCAGGACATCGGTAAGCAGAAGCTGTGTTCTTCCTCCAAGCCCGTTTTTCAGTGTTCCCTTCGAGCTGTTTTTGCCTAGGATCCTGTTAATGAGGTTTTCTATCTCGGCACCGGGAAGAAAAAGCATGACCGGCATTATCTCGGAGACATCCGCGAAAAAATCTTCTGCACCTTCCGCGACAGCTCCCCTCGCTGCGGTCTGCAGGTTAAGAAGGTTTGCGAACCTAGAAAAAGAACCGCCTCCGGGAAGGTAGGAGAATGTCTGATCCTCAGATGAGATCTCTCCCAGTTCTTTTTCCGATAGCCATAGCAGATCGAGTATGTCCTTGTGGGAGAAACTTCTGCTCTCTTCCGTGCCACCGTCCGCGTTGAATGTTGCTGCTATTGCGTTTTCTTTCACCGAACCGCCTATTGCGTTCATTTCATCCTTAAGCTGTTTCCTTTGAAGAAAGCCGAATTTCACGACGCTTGAGTAACTTACGATTTTTTCCTCTGCAGAAAATTTTTCGTTCATGCTGAGAAAGATATTCTCTGTTTTTTCTCGAAGCACAGGTTCATCGGAAAGTTCCTTTGCTTCTTTTGCGCTGCCGCAGAGAAAAAAGCAGCTCACCGGCGATTTTATGAGAATCTGCCTTGCTTCCTTGATATTCCTTGCAGGAAGACATATTCCCCCCAGCGTAAATACAGCAAGTTCAAAAAAAAGACACGACAGGGTACTTGGAGAGAGAACGATGATTTTGCTTCCGGTTGAGAACCCTGAATTCAGGAGAAAACATGCTATGCTCTCGACCTCGGTAGCCAGGTCTGGCCAAGTGATCTGTTTCCAGCTCCACCCGTCTTTTTTCTGGAACAAGAGCTTTGAGCCGTTCTCCTTAGTTCTTTCTAGGAGAAAATTGCGGAAGTTCCTTTCGTTCATATTTGTTCCGGTCCGCCTTTATGGATAGTGATTCGGGTAGAATTAGAAACTATAACTTAACCGGTTTGCGCGTGGTGGTAGCGAATTTATGAAAAGGGAACTGGATTTTGAGAAGGAAAATTTTGCAGGGGCTCTTGAGATAGTAAAAACCCTCAGGCAAAAGGGGCATGAAGCTTTTTTCGTGGGCGGATGCGTGCGCGATGCCCTGCTCGGCATTCCGTGTGACGAGATAGATATAGCTACAAGCGCCACTCCCTCTCAGGTTAGGGGGGTCTTTGCGAAGACCGTTGCTGTGGGAGAAAGCTTCGGAGTTGTGCTTGTTATAAATGGGGACATTAACTTTGAGGTCGCCACTTTTCGCAGGGAATCGGCTTATGGAGACGGAAGACATCCCGAGAGCGTTCATTACACGAAAAGTCCGCAAGAGGATGTAAGGAGAAGGGATTTTACTATAAACGGGTTGCTTTATGACCCAGTTTCTTTTGAGCTTTACGATTATGTGGGTGGTCTTGAGGATATTGAGGGTGGGATTATTAGGACAATAGGGGATCCGGAGAAAAGGCTCAGTGAGGACAGGCTGAGGATGATGAGAGCGGTGCGGTTTGCAACCTGTCTCAGTTTTAAGCTTGATGCGGCGTCATACTCGGCCATACGCGATCTGGCTTCGGGAATATCCTCTGTAAGCGGGGAGAGAATGCGAGATGAACTTGTTAAGATACTCACACGCCGAAATCCCGGCGATGGACTTAGGCTTCTTAGCTCATGTGATCTTCTTAGCCACTTTCTTCCAGAAGTGGAATGTATGCACGGGGTGCGCCAGCCCCCGGAGTTCCACCCTGAAGGGGATGTTTTTGAGCATACATGCCTTGTGATGGATATGCTTTACCGCAACACCGAAGGCAGCTACTCGGGGGAGCTTGCGGTCGCCGCACTTCTCCACGACGTGGGCAAACCTCCCACCTACACAGAGTCTGACAGGATAAGATTTAACGGACATGACAGGGTGGGAGCCAAGATGTCCGAGGATATCTGTAGGAGGCTTAGGTTTTCCGGCAAGCAGATAAAGAGAATTTCTGATCTAATTCTAGAGCATCTCAAGTTCAAAGATGTTTTCAATATGAGAGAAAGCACGATTAAAAGATTTCTTTCCCTCCCGTACTTTGAAGAACACATGCAGATGCATCTTGCCGACTGCCTGGCAAGTCATGGAAAGACCGATGCTTACGATTTCATCAGAGAAAAGATAGAGGAATATGGACGCGAAGAAATAAAGCCTCATCCGCTTCTCAGCGGGCGGGATCTTATAGACCTTGGCTACTCTCCCGGCCCGGTTTTCTCGGAAATACTGGGACAGGTCGAGGAACTGCAGCTTGAAAACAGACTCTCCTCGAAGGAAAAGGCCATAGAATTTGTTCTCGAGAATTATTCCGGCAACTTTGATTAGCAACTGTATTCCAGAGTTCCCCTACAGTATAGATTTGGAGAATCTTTTGTTTCTGTGTCGGGGAGACATGCCTATAGAAACCGTAGGATCGGCCCTCTCAACTCAACATTGCATAGAGTGGTACGGATGGAAGGCACATTCGGCGATTGAGACTGTCGAAATGCGGCGTTTCCTGAATGCGACTGTTCTATATCCGAGCCGAGTTTTACAGGGACTCTTCGGGCCGTCTGCAGAAGTATTTTAGGTGTATTTGATTTTATGATCTGTCTATCATGAAAAAGACATTTGAGTAAGGGCGGAAGTTACAGCTACGGCGATACAATTCATGACCACACTTTAAATATGTTCTTGCAGAACGGCTCTTTCGGGTGGTTAACGTGACGTGTGTAGATAAGAGGACGGAATGTACAGATAGAGTTTACTTTCCGTGTTTTCTGGCAATAAAAAACGGGGAATAACGTTTCATCGCGCCGTCCCCCGTTTTTATGGTGTGTGCGTCAGATTTTCCCCTGGAGCAGAAATGCTATCAGCAGAGCGTAGATTACCAGAGACTCGATCAGGGCGAGACCGATAATCATGGGCGTCTGAATCTTTGCTGCAGCACCTGGGTTTCTGGCTATGCCGTCAACGGCGGAAGCCGTTGCGATTCCCTGACCTATTCCCGCTACGCCCACGGCTATGCCTATGCCTATGCCGGCGGCGATTCCAATGCCCATCTTCGCCAAATCTCCCATACCCCCTTCAGTCGCGGCAAACGCGTCGGGAACAAAAGCACCGAACGAAGCCAGTGCCGCAAGACCTATAAAAGAAAACAACCTTTTCATTTCTTACCTCCTAGATTTGTGTCAATGTTCATGCGCTTCGGCAAGCGCGATATATATTGTCGAAAGCATGGTAAATATAAAAGCCTGCAGAAAAGATACGAAAATACCCAGTGCCACAAAAGCCATGGGAATCACTATATGCGTGAGGTTGGTAAACACCCCAAGCACCATATGATCTCCTGTTATGTTCATGAAAAGTCTGAGAGATAGCGACAGAGGTCTTACCAAATGACTTACAATTTCGATAATCAGCATAAGTGGGGCGAGAAAAATTACCGGTCCCAGAAAATGCTTGATATAACCAAGCCCGTGCTCCTTTATTCCGTAGTAGTTGTACATGACGAATATGAGAAGTGAGCACGCTACGGTGGTATTCAGGTTTCCGGTCGGTGGGAGAAACCCCGGGACCATTCCCAGTAGGTTTGCAAACAGTATGAAGAAGAACGACCCGGCCAGAAGAGGAAAATATTTTTTTGCCTTTTCGCGTGACCCAAAAATGTTCTCAATCGTATTGAAAAAGAACTCAAGTCCAACCAGTTCAAAGAAAATGTTAATCGACAGCTTCTCTTCAGGGATTACGGATTCTTCTCTAGAGTAATGTTTCTTTACCCTCAGGCCGATAAACAGTATGAACAGGACTACTAGCACTGCGCCCAGAATATGGTCATATTTTATAAGACCGGCAAGAGAAAACCAGCTGAAATGTTCCATGTTAACCCTTAAAACCTTTGCCTATTATTATTATCACTACGGAAGTTAGGCCTATGAGTAAACCATATATATTCAGTTTTGCAAATATAAGAAGAGCCGCTATTATCGCGAGCAGCACGAGCATTTTCATAACCACTATGAACATGGAAAACAAAAGCGAATATCTGTTTTCCGTAAGCACTCTCACGAGGAATCTTATAGCTACGTAATCAAGCAGAAAAAGCAACCCTGCCACCGCTATGCCCACAGCAATCTCTCTTTGTCCTATTGCGATATTCACCGCGAAAAGGAGCACCGTTAACACAAGGGAAAGTTTCTCAACGCCGAACTCAAGATTCTTCATGATCTTCGTCTTTTGGGTTCTGCCTAAGTTTCAGGGTGCGTAGAAGCAGGCTAAGTCCCGCAGTTACTCCTCCAACAAGACCTAGCAGGGTAAAGAAAGGGAAATCTGTGTCAAGTTCTCCATCAATATAGCCTCCGATGAGCAGTCCCGCTATGATGGAAAAAGCGAACTCCACTCCGATTACGATAAAAAAAAGCCAGTTAGAATTTCTGATTCTATTCTCCGCTGCAAACTTCCAGAAGTGCCGCTCGTATGGCCCTAAGCGTCCTGCCTATCTCTTTTTTCGTGTGCACCGCGGATACGAATACACTTTCAAACTGAGACGGTGGGAACATGACTCCGTTTTGAAGAAGGCTTCTGAAAAATCTCGCGTATCTGGCCGTATCGCATCCAAGTGCCCCGGCATAGTCCGTTACCCGCTTGGCGGTGAAAAACACGGTGAACATGGAGCCTTCGGAGTTTACTGTCGCCTCTATGCCGAGTTCTGATATTATTCCCCGTATTCCTGATACAAGGAATTCTGTCAGGTTTTCAATATGCTTGTAGTTTCTTGCGTCAAGTTTTTTAATGGTTGCGATTCCCGCAGCCATGGCAAGAGGATTTCCTGAGAGGGTTCCCGCCTGGTACATGGGACCTTCGGGGGAAACCATCCGCATCATGTCCGCGCTGGCCCCGTATGCCCCCACCGGAAGACCTCCTCCTATTATTTTCCCAAGACACGTTATGTCTGCGGCTGTGCCGAAGCGCTCCTGCGCCCCTCCACGCCCGAGACGAAATCCCGTTATGACTTCATCAAAAATGAGAATCGCTCCGTGTTTTGCACATGCCAAACGCAGCTTTCCGAGAAAATCTGGCTCGGGTGTCACTACTCCCATGTTTCCTGCCACAGGTTCGATTATCACCCCAGCAATTTTCCGAGGGTATCTGGTGAAAAGCTTCTCAACGGAATCCATATCGTTATAACGTGCGAGCAGGGTTTTGTTCACAAACGACTTCGGAACTCCCGCACTGCTTGGGTTTCCGAAAGTAGTGGCCCCTGAGCCGGATTTTACGAGTAGGAAATCCGAGTGTCCGTGGTAGCATCCCTCGAACTTGATTATGTATTCCCTTGCCGTTACGGCCCTTGCAAGTCTTATCGCGCTCATGGTCGCCTCGGTGCCCGAGTTAGTAAGACGGACTTTTTCAATCGAGGGAAAACTTTTTGCCACAAGTAAGGCAAGTTCAGTTTCAAGTTCGCACGGGGCACCAAAACTTGTTCCAAGCGCGAGTCGGCCTTCAACGGCTTTTATTACGGAAGGGTGCGAATGGCCCAAAATCAGAGGTCCCCATGATGCAACGTAGTCAATGAACTTGTTGCCGTCGGAGTCGTATATGTAAGGACCTTCGGCCCTCGATATGAAAAGTGGAGAACCTCCAACAGCCCCAAAAGATCTCACCGGGCTGTTTACTCCGCCCACAAGAACGGTTTTCGCCCTTCGAAAAAGCTTCTCTGAATTGGTGGTTTTCATAGGAGATGGGTTGCCAAAGCCCCGGATTTTATTCAGATGGTCTGGACAGTGTATTCAGATGTTTTTTCGCCGTCTGTGCCTCGGGGGACTCCGGATACGTCTCGATCAGCGATTCGAAGAAAAGACTTGCATCGTTCGGTTTTCCTATTTTCATGAGTGCGATTCCCTGCTTGAGCTGGCAGAGAGGAATTTTGGGGCTTGCTGGCCAGGACTCAATCATGTTCTGGTATTCAAGTATGGACTCCTCGTAAAGTCCCTCAATGAAGTAGGAATCCGCAATGAGAAACATTGCGTTCTGCGCTTTGTCGCTTTCGGGTTTCTCGGCCAGATATTTCTTCAGCAGATCTCTGGCGGGGCCGTAGTTGCCATCTGTAAATTCCTTTAATCCAAGATAGTAATTCTCCTCAGGGTTCTTTTCCTG